>JBJTRR010001134.1:0-64728 GCA_046076185.1 bacterium
ATTTATGTAATTATTCTAGCTGAATTTATATTTAAATTAACTGCAAATACAAGACCTGAACGAATTATAAAAACCTGACTGGCTGAAAAAAATAACTGCATCAAATCACATGTGAAAACACCGGAAAAGACAGAAATTTTGTGAGTGAAATACAAGCCTGACTCATCGGCAATACCTGAACGATTTTATTATGGCAAAATAAATATATTTCTAAAAAACCGATATTTTTTAAATTAATTTTACAAGTTTGGAAAAATGCAGCGTTATGTAATTGTGCGAAGGTGATGAACAAGCCGCGATAAAGGATTTGTTCCTCCAGTTCCCTGAAGAGTTGAAATTAAAAGTGTTTTAATTTCAGCCGCACAATGGTAGTCAGACACAGCCCAATCAGCCTCATGGAGAGTTTCGTATGAAGATCAATGCTCGCAAGTTCTTTACACTGGCCTTTTGCACCTTTCTTTTTGCTGGTGCCAGCAGTGCCGAGGCCGTTACCATTCGGTACTTTGTGAAGCAAAGCACCGGGCTTTTTGAAGTGAAAGGTTCAACTGGTGGCCGTTTCGTCGTTAGCCCAACAGGTGAAATGATCACTGTAAACGGTGTCCGCCTGCCAGTACGGGGTTACACTGATCGTGTTGTCCGTGATACCGAACAGTTTATAGCGACTGTTACCGGGGCTACTGGAACAGGAAACCTAGTGATAACTTATATCGATGAAAGAACCGGACGCCTCACCAACCTGCCTGGACCACCAAGTACCATTACACTCCCACATGTGACAGGCTATCTGAATGTGCCTGGTAACGCCCGTTTTGATTCTCTAACGGGTAACGTGCGGGTAGGAACAACAACTTATTCCAAACGCCTGCCGGTTGGAACCCGTTGATAATTGCATCAGATGCGTCTCTGTTTTTTTGAGACGCATCTGCTTTTGTATTAGACTTAATTCCACTAAGTCTTAAGCACAACTGGCACATTTTCTGAATCTCTTAATAAACCAATCAGTTTACCATCACAGAAATGGCAGGCTTCATTTAATTTTCCCCCTGAATCACCCCCGATGAAAATCGCGGGAAAATCCAGGGCCAAAGAAGCCGGGGCCACCTGCCGCGTGTGAATACGAAGCCCTTTCGTGCAGGTTGCCCTGCAGGGGCATGCTGGCCGGGGCAGCCACCACCTGATGAACCGGCGCAGGGCTGAGAAAATACATTACATGGGCCGGAGAAATCATGTAATCGTTGCCGCCATATTCCAGCACGGTGCCCGCCGGATATGACTCAAAACCGCTTGGAATCACGTAAGCCTGTCGCACTTCCTGGGCATTGGCCTTCTGCCCCATCTGGCCCACAACAAGAAGAACCATCGCCAAAATCATCATTTCTCTGATTTTCATTGCTTTACCCTGCCTTTGCTTCATCTTTTTTCCATGGCCAACTGCTTCTGTCTATCTATACGAAACCAGTTTTTGGGTTGTTCAAAACAATTTCATAACCAGTCTTGTTTATAGGTTCTGAATGATCAAAATTCATCCATTTATGGCGGATTCGCTTCTCTAATCAACTTACAATTCTGTCAGAAATTCTCTGATTACGAACCAGCAACGCGGAAAACTCATCCATTCTCAAGCCTGGTACGTAAAAGAAGCCATTTCAACAGGAGCATCATGGATCATGACCGTAAAATCCTTTCATCGTTTCGCATTGGCTCTTTTAGCCGCTTTCTCGATAGGCGCAACGGCATCAGCCGACGATGCGATTGAAATCACCCAGGCAAAATACATAGGCGATCAGACCGGTGGTGCCGTGACGGCTTCCGGTAAAGCCGGCAAGACACTCATTCAGCAGGGTGCCGTTGTCACTGCCAAGGTCAAATATGTGGTGCAGCAGGTGGTGATGGACGCGACGAACACCGAAGTCACCAAAACCCAGAATCTTGAGCTGGGCGTGCCTGTTTTAGTCACACCTCGCCTTAATCCGAAAAAAATGCTGCTGGGCTTTAATCTGGCCATGCAGTCAGACCCGATTTTCCCGATTCCGCTGGTTGCCGCTGGTGAAACGGCGGTTTCTGACCCTGTAATCAGCCGTGTTAATCTGGTCGTCACTCTGACCAAAACACCTTTGGTCGTGAACAAAACCAGAGAACTCTTTGAACTTATGAACTTAATGACGACGACGATCATTGATCAACGGCTATAAAGCCAGTGCAATTCCATCAATCGGGCTCCATGGGGGCCCGGTTTTTTGTTTCCATTTGATATCATGGCAGATCATCATGCAGACACCACGAAGACTGCCTCAGATCCTGGCCCTGGTTTTCAGCGCATTTCTGGCCATTTTTGCGGCTGATGTGTTTGAAGGCCAGTCGTTATCTCTGAAGCTTTTCGTCGGCCTTTTCATTCACCTGCTGCCGTCGTTTCTGGTGCTGTTTCTGGCGTGGCTGGGTGGCCGCTTCCCGATCATCGCCGCAGCATGTTTCTGCCTGCTGGGTGTGGGTTATATGGTGATGACACAGGGCCGGTTTCCGGTCATGACACAAGTCATTATCGGTGGCCCGCCAATTCTGATCGGTCTGCTGTTTTTGAACAATTATTATTCAGATACCAAATAAGCAGAAATTGTCGTCGCAAATCATTTACCACACTGTTTTGCAAGGTTTTTGAGGACCAAAGGTCCGGGTCAATCCAGCGATGGTCGAAGGCCATCGATAAATGGCAAATGCTTATTTCTTTATCTGTCAGGACCAACAGGCAAGATAAACCTCCCCCCCTGCTTCAAACAATAAAACGCATTAACAAGCCGCCAAAAGGTAATGATGAGCAAGCACACACAGGCTAGAATGCTGTTTCGACCAGCCACTGAGGAAATCTCGCTCAAGCCTGATTCGCCTTTTAGAAAATCTGCGATTCGATACACTTTTTACATAAACAACCATGAGTCTCACTCAGTGACTTATGAAGGCACCACATCAGGATGATGTCACGAAAAAGAGCCGCTTTCGCTTTGTCCCATCGTTCACTGCACCCGAAGATACGCTGGAAAACCGCCTGACGCTTACCACTGGTGTTTTGCACCAGCCTGCGCAAATCATGGCCATGGCCACACGTCGTGCCGCGCCTGTTACAAGCTTGGCAGTCAGGGCCGGCACGCTGGGCCAGCCAATTACGTTTGATGTCACCGTGAAGGGCCCGGCATCGGCCGGAATTGCGGGCGGCACCGTCAACCTTCTTTCCAATGGCCAGTTGGTGCAGGCAATCAAGCTTTCATCAAATGGTGGTCGGGGCGCGCAGGCAGTCGGCCGCGGAAGCTTTACATATAAGCCCGTACCTGGTGGCGGGGCTGTCTTTTTCGGCAGCCATCCGGTAACGGCCCAATTCGTGAACGCCAGTGGCCAGGTTATCAGTTCCGACTCAACCACATTTAACATCCGCGAGCCGCGCTATCGCACACTTACTACAGGTGTGAAATATGCCACAATCGCGAAAGGCTCGGGGCCAGCCGCAGTAGCAGGCCAGACCGCTTCGGTGCTTTACACCGGGTTTCTGGCCAGCAGCGGGCAGATCTTTGATGCCTCGCTGGCGCATGGCACGGCCCCCCTGAGTTTCAAGCTGGGTGCCGGCCAGCTTGTTCCCGGCTTTGAAGCTGGTGTCAACGGAATGCGTGTCGGTGAATCGCGAATTGTCGTCATTCCGCCTTCACAGGGTTACGGCTCGACACCCATCGGCTCGATACCTGCAAATTCAACGCTGATCTTTGTCATTACACTTACCTCAACTCAATAAACCGCCCGGGACATTTTCAACCGGTCGTATCAGGCAAGATCATTACCGATTTGTCTGACAAATAGCTAAACATCATTCGAAATAAAATATTAACGGGCCGCTGGGGGGAACGGCCCGTCATAAAAAGGGACACCAAGGGTAAGCAGACAGGGGGATGCCTGCTATTTCAATCAGGCCGATTCGGCCATACTTGCTGTGCTCGCCTGCGAGCCGCTGCCACGACGATCGCGGCCGTCATAGACCACCATGCTGGTAACCACCGGTCGCAGCAGGTCGTTAATAATTTCCGAGCGATCCTTGCCCATGTGAATGGCATAAAGCCACAGCTTGCGATCAAGGTCTTCCTCAATGGCAAACATGCGCTGAATGCGCCGCGGCTTGGAAGCCCGTGGCCGGGCTGACCGCCCTGCCCTGCCCTGCCCGCTGCGTATGGCCGGCTCGCCTTCTGATGAAGCCACCATCACTGTTGATGTTGACTCTTCAGCCGCCATATCTTCGCCGGCTGGCTCAGTCGCCAGGTTCTTCTCAAATTCCGCTTCCGTCATGGTGGGACGCACAAGCCCAGTTCGCCGATCAGGCCCCGGAATTCCACGCTTTCCGCTCATTTTTACGTCCCCTCCTTCTGGCTTGCCCGGTTTCCGCATCTGTTTCATCCGCTGACCCGGCCGTATTTTTCACTTGATTCTCACGGGGGGTGCCGCCATCACGCGGCGAACTGCCCCCTGCCCTTTGTTTCGCTGCGCGAAGGCATCGCATGCCCTGCACAACGAAGGTTGCCGTCAGCCGGCACGCTTGCGCGACGATTTATCGGTCTTGTCCGATGGCTCAAGGCCCCACTTCCGGGCCAGGATGCGTGCAGCATCTTCATAAGCCATAGCACCGCCACCGGCTCGGTCATAGACCACCAGCGGCACGCCATAGGCATAGGCCTCGCGAAACTTGACCGACATCGGCACGACTTTCGGAAAGACCAGGTCGCTGAAGTAGTCGCGCACTTCGCTTTCGATCTGTCGCGACACCAGCGTCCGGTCCGACCGGGTGATAACCACCCCGCCAATCGTCAGCGGGCCGCTGTCTGTAAACTCCAGCCGGAAATCGCTGACATCGCGGATGAGAGCCTCAAGCGCCCTGACGCCCGCCAAAGCGGCCACACAGGGATCAATCGGTATCAGGATCTCATTGACGGCGTAAAGGATCGCCACGTTGAGCGGCGTGACAACCGGCGACGTGTCAATCACCGCGATGTCAAAACTTCCGGCAGGAATGCGCTTGAGGATGCGGCGGATGCGAAATTCGCGGCCATGACCCAGGCCCGAAGTGCCGCCCATCTGGTCGGAGCAATGCGCCAGACGTTCGCCCGGCGCCAGCACCGAGACATTTTCCACGTCGGTGGCTTCAATCAGATCCATGGGTGAAAGCGTGTCGTTAACAAACAGATCGGCCAGCCCGGCCGCCGGAATGCCCGAGGCCCGATAGCCCAGTGTGGCATTGCCTGAAGGGTCGGCGTCAATCAAAAGAACTTTCTGGCCCCGATGCGCCAGAGCCGCTGCGATGTTGATGGCCGTTGTGCTTTTGCCCACGCCACCTTTGGCATTGGTCACGGCGATGACGATCATCCGGCGGCCCTCCCTGCCCTGTTTCGCGACAACTCGATTTGCCGCAACATCTGATTTACCCAAGCTCTATCGGCCAGACCAAGCTAAATTGATGAGTCGATTTCTTGAAACCAAGCAAAGTTGGTCGCGATAAACCCTGAAACCAATCAAAATCGATACCAACAGAACTTGAAACCAACAAAACTTGAGAAATTTCTCAATTGAAACCCATTTCCATTGAAACCAAGTCATATCGAAACCAACAAGCCAATAAACCATTATGACTTGATGCCAATACACTTTGATTTATCGGTTAACTGGTTCATTGGTTCATCGTTTTCAATAGAAATTGGTAACAATAATGCATTGTCACACAGGTGTCTTGGTCGCTTGGTTTCTCTATTCCAATAAACCCATGTTTCAATTTGCCAATGTGCCAAAGTGATATGGATCTATTGAAAAACTGCTTTATTGATCACTTGGTAAACTGGCCGGTTGATTTATTGATAACTTGAAATATTGGTCTGTTGGTATCAATTTTCACTGGTTTCAAGCCAGCTTGGCACCTTGGTTTATTGGTAAATTGGCGGCCGTTCCACCCAGGCCCGCCGGCCTTTGAATCAGGCTGGAAAGTGAGGCTCAGTTCGCGGCAGAGCGATGTTGCTTCATGCAGAACTTGCGACCCAAAATGCAATCGGCTGACCTCTTGATAAATTGGTAAATTGGTTTATTGGAACATTAGTTCAAATATCAATGGGAAGCTGTATGACCAATAATAACAGGCAGATTGCAAAATCGGTTTATGGCGCAACAGGTATCAATAAAGATTAGTTTAATGCTGCCATGGTCGGTTGATACCTTGTTACACAGGCAAATGGGAATCTATAAACATTGAGACACTGCTTTATTTGTTTATTGCTTTATTGGTGAATTGGTATCAGTGAATATTGACAAGTTGATTCATGGGCAGCTTGACACCTTGGTAAATGGGTCTATTGGTAACTTGGTATCAAGTTGAATTGGTTTATGGGCCACTTGGTAAACTGGTTCATGGGAATGATGACAGCTTGGTAAATTGGTTTATTGAGACATTGGTTAAAGGACCGGATTGCTTTTTTGAAACATCGGCTGGCGGTGATTGATCAGGGCAGGGGGGATGAAAAAAATCCTGATGAGTGTCACAGGGGCAGGGGGGTGGCGGTATTGGGGCTGAAGGTCTGGTGTGACCCGGATGATGCAAATAATCAACCGATGAGAAGGGATTTTCCATGAGTAGTCGAAAAATGCTGGCAACTCCGCCAATTCTGGATGCTATAATTTTGTTGCGTCAGGTTTAATTTTGTAAGGAAGTTGGGCCTGACACGGTTTTTGACCGGTGCGGTTTCGCTTCAAAATGGTTTATCGCACTGCCTGAACCACCCCCCAGAACCAGAGTTGGCAAATGGCAGAGTCTCTGCGTGTCGTTCATCTCGGCAAATACTACCCACCGGCTCCGGGGGGTATTGAATCGCTGGTGCGCGACATGGCCGTGGCCCAGGCGGCTGAGGGCATGAATGTCACCGTGCATGTCTTTCAGCACCAGAAGGGCCTGCCCACCTCGCACGAAACCGACAACGGCGTGCAGCTCATTCGCCACCATCGCAAGGCCAGCGTAGCCAAGCTTGATATCAGCCCCGGCCTGCTTGATCATATCCGAAACTGCCAGCCCGACGTCATTCATGTGCATGTGCCGAACCCATCCATGATTCTGGCCCTGCTGGCGAGCAGGGGGGTGCTGGCCAAATCGCCCGTGATTGTCGGCTATCATGCCGATGTCGTTCGTCAGAAGCTCCGATCGCTTCTCTTCCGCCCGCTGGAACGCCGGTTTTATCGCCATGTAGCCGCCATCACCGCACCCAGCCCCGTTCATATTGAAGGCTCTGAATTCCTTCGCCCCTATGCCGACCGCCTGCACAGCGTGCCGCTGGCCCTGAAGCTTGACGAATATCTGAACCCCACCGCCGCCGACATGGCCGAAGCCGATCGCCTTCGCCAGAGTGCCCCCGGCCCCATCTGGCTGGCCTGTGGCCGGCTGGTCTATTACAAGGGTTTTGCCACGGCCATTGCGGCCCTGGCACAGTCAGCCACCCGCAGTGGCCAGCTCTGGATCATCGGCACCGGGCCCGACCGCGATTCACTTGAAGCCGAAGCCCGCCGCCTGGGCGTGGCCGACCGCGTGCGCTTCCTGGGGCATGTCAAACGCACCGTGCCTTATTATCAGGCCGCCAATTCGTTCTGGTTCCCCTCGAATGCCCGCAGCGAATCTTTCGGCCTGGCCCAGGTTGAGGCCATGGCCAGCGGCTGCCCGGTGATCAACACGGCCATACCCAACAGCGGCGTTTCGTGGGTTAGCCAGCATGGCGTTTCCGGCCTGACGGTGCCCGTGGGCGACAGTGCCGAGCTGGCCCGCTGTGCCGACCTTCTGGCGACTGAACCCGGCCTTCGCGACCATTACGCCGCCGGTGCCCGCCAGCGAGCGATGGCTGAATTTGACATAAGGGTGATGGTCAGCCGCCTGAACAGCCTTTATTCCAAGGTGCTTGGCAAAAATCAGCAGATTCCAGCCAGTGGCACCGATCAAACCGCCGGCCAGCCGCAGACGGCCCACGCCGGACTCATGGCCGTGATTGGTTGAATTTAAAGACTATAATTATCTGTAAATGATCAACCACCAGGAAATTGCGCCACCGGCAAAGCCACGCCAGTATTCTTCGAATCCAAGGTTCAAGCAACTAACGTGTGCCCATACCCCAAACTTATACTTCTCAATATGATTGTTTATCTGATTTGACTTAAGTATTTGATTACAATGATTTTAGAAATTAATCAAAAAAATTTATAGATTTACAAAAAATTTTCGGCAAGGGGCCACAGATTTTTACGTCTTATCTTTTGGACGAGTATCAGTGAAGTTCACTGATCATGATAGAAATCAATCAGCATGGAGTTACTCAATGCTTCGTAATTTCTCAAAGGTCTTTGGGATTGTTGCTCTTACGATCGCAATGATCGGCACCGGAGCTAAAACAGCATCGGCCCAGAGCAAATCTCAGAATATTTCGATTTCTACTTCGGGTACACCTCGGGTGAATGTTCCCTTTACAGTTACAGCACGTCTTACTGACGCATGGTCCGGGGTTTCATTGCCCGGGCGCATGCTGGAATTCGGTGTTGGACAGGAATTTTGGTATTCCAACCGGGGCTCCTACAACACAAATAACAGTGGTCAAGCCACTGCTCAAATGACCTTCAACACACGTGGCAAACACCGCATTGTGGTGTCCATGCCCGATGCTTTCGGCTATCTTTTTCAAAGACAGCTGATATTTGTCAACGTTCAATAGAATTCCAGCTAAATGTCCATTGCAAAAAGGGTCTTTACGATGTTAAGGCCCTTTTTATTATTGATTTTCCAAAATATCCATTATGCAAATCAAGAAGCAAATTCATTTCCAGACAAACCAGGCATTCCATGCCCCTCACACCTCCTGCCCGCGCCGTGCCTCAATCCGGGCACGCACCGCCAGCCGCTGCTCGTCCGTCATGCTGCCCCACATGGCGATTTCCTGAAGGCTCCGGCCACAACCGCCACAGGTGTTATCAGGCAGCAAATGACACTTCTTGCAACACGGCGATGAAATCACGCCTGCTTTGGGCGATAGCGCATGACTGCCTGATTTTGTCTGTTGCTGACGGTGTGGCATCTGTCAAATCATCCATTTCCGGCTGATCGGGCCAAAACCAGCCTCTGTGCCGGGCGGCAACACTTGCTCAAAAGTGTATCGCCAACCAACTCATTACTGAAGAGTAATCGACTCCAATTAAAGAAGTTTTTTTATCATGAAAACGACACCAGAAAATTTAAATTTAACCGGCTTTGGCCCCACAATTGCACCTGTGTGTCTTGCCCGGTTTTTCTGCATGTCATAAATCAATGCCTTGCAATAACTTGGCAATGGCCTCTTCTCTGTCTGGCTCCGTCGGAAGCGCAAGCCCCGGCGGAGCCAATTTAAATTGAATAATCATGTCTCATTAAAACAATACAACTGTATCCATTTGTTCGATAAGTTGCGTCGATCAAATCTCGCCATGACTTCAGGCGGCCCGGCAGCCCGGATTTTCTGACAGACGTCCTTATCAGTCATCAGCTTGATGAAACACGAGGCCAATGAATCAGCATCACCCATCGCAAAACCCAGCCCGGTTGTGCCCTCGTGAAAAACTTCGGCAGACCCGCCTGAATTTACGGCCACCACGGCACAGCCGCACGCCTGACCCTCGGCAATCACACGGCCAAAAGGCTCGGGCTTGGTGCTGGCATGAACCAGAATATCGAGCCCGCGCATGACCGAAGCCGGATTCGGCTGGAATTTCAATAATGTCACTTTACCGGCAAGACCATTATTCTCAAGCATTCCCTGCAGTTCATCACGATTCCACTGGCTGGCCGCCGTGGCATAAATCGGCCCGCCAATGATCCATCCGTGCCAGGCGGGCAGGGCAGGAGCCGCATTTAGTTTTGTAAGAGCTTCAATAAAAAGCTCCTGCCCCTTCCAGCGTGCATATGTCGCCACAAGACCAACCTGAATCACATTTTCATTTTGAAAAACAGCCGGTTTTTCAAGAAACGGGTGAAATGTTTCTGTGTCGATTGTATTATAAATGGTTGTAATCGTTTCGATTTCATTTCGCTGAAATACAATCGCCATATCTTTACAAACATCGTCAGAACAACACCCAGCCGCAATTTTTCTTCGGCGGCCACAGGTTTTCATGGCCAGTTGCATCACCCGCCGAGCCATCGGCCGAAGGCTGATATAATCCTGCACGTTCCATACGATCCTCACCCGCCGGGGCACCGCCATAAGGCTCATTATCTGCATTTTCAGCCCAAGCACATGCACCACATCTGGCTTTTGTGTGGCAATCGCCCGCCGCAGCCGAAACAGATAAAGCAGCATGGCCGGCCCGGCTAAAATCAATTTACCAATCAGTTTAATGTAATTTGATGCTTTTCGCCCCAAGCCTGAATCGCCAATCGAAGCAAAGCCCCGGGGGAATGGCAATATGATCACATCGGTTTTTTCATTTCGGGCCAATTCCGCCAGCGGTCCATCCGAGCCTATAATTAAAATCTTTTGAAATTCCGGATAATCCTGATGAAAGCTCCAAAGGGCGTCAACCAGGCAGCGTTCAGCACCACCAAGCTGCCCCGTCGGTGCCAGAAAGAGTATTTTGCGGCTCATGAGTAAAGCAAAAAGGCGGGTTTGCCTGCCTTTACGTCTGTGATTGGTCTGATCTGCGGCAGTTTTGCCTTATTCTAAGCGAAACTTATTCCACGCTCAATCGTTCAACCTGCCATTTTTCAGGGCCGGCTGCAAGAATGACTTTGACAACTGCCGCTTTTGGCTTGTCAGCGCCGAAGGTGCATTCCACCAGCTTCATATTGCCATTTTCCAAGGGTCTCGCCGACTGAAATTTGGTTTCGGCCTTAAGCGAAGGCTGTTTTCTGACATAATTCATAAACGATTCCCGGCCCATCAGCGATTTAAATTCCGCCGTTGTTCCCTGCCAGGCACCTTCCACCTTACCGGTCCTGATCTCGGCCAGAAAGGCCTCGGCAATGCTTCGCCCCTGGTCATCAGGCAAAGCCGCCTTGCCTCCACCACAACCCGAAAAAAGGGTTAAAATGGTCAAAAGGCACAAAAAACCGGCTTTTTTCATCACCTGGACTCGTTTCATCTGCCAACCGTTGCGAAGGGCAATGCCAGGCCCGTTGGCCCGGCATCGCATAAGCTGCCTGTCAATAAGAATCGCCACTGATCACTTCATTTCCGGCCCTGGTGCCTATGCCCCGCCAGATCTGCAAAGCAATTGAATTTTTGATATACCGCACAGAACCGTCCATCATCTGGGCGTTGACACCGCCAGGATGGAAGCTTCGGGCCGTAACGGCACCATAAGTTGGCAGGGTGATTGAATCACCGTCACGCATCGAAGTAAAATCAATATCCTGCGGCGCCACCACACCAGGTGGCGTGTACAGGAACTTTGTATTTGGTGTAAATGTTGTCGTGATTCCCGTTTCGTGAACGTCGCCTTCCACCCATTCCGTATGACCGTTCGAGTCAAAAGTGCCACTGCCAAGCTGGCTCAGCAGGTCGGTCGGCACCACTGGCGGCAGCACGCCGACTGTTGCCGGCTTGCCCGTGTCCCAGACATTTGGTTGATAGGCTTTATTTTCCGTTGCGGCAAGCGTGTTGGAAAGGCCGTCGATTATATTGGCCGGCGTATAGGCCCGATTTGGCATGAAGGCTCCATCGCCCACATTGCCACTGACAGGGTCATAAATAAACCAGCTGCCCTGATTCAGGCTATAATTACAGGGGTAGTAGGTCAGCGTGGCTGTCGGCCGGGCCCGGTCGTTCACTTCACTGGGGCACATGTACATGGCAATCCGCATGGCGGCGACTGTTGGCCCGGAAGTGAACTGATGCTGCACATTCCAGTTGATCAGGTTAAAAAGATTCGCCTGCTCCATGTATGGCAATAGCCGGGCATGGGCCGACCATGGCTGTGATGTGTAGCCCTGAGGCATCACCGAAAAAGGCGGAAAGGTGTTGTTTGTCGAAAGATAATTATGAATCGCCAGCCCCATTTGCTTCAGGTAATTGATGCACTGGGCACGCCGGGCTGATTCACGAGCCGACTGCACGGCTGGCAGCAAAAGTGAAATCAATACGGCAATAATCGCAATGACGACCAATAACTCGATCAACGTGAAACCGCGTCTTTTAATCTTGTAATACATCACTTTCCTGCTTCTTCGTCATTCGCTCAAAAGTATGGCAGCTCATCACACGTGTGGCGTGTACCTATTATGAATCAGCGTCATTGTTATTGAAAAGGCTCCTGATCTTTGCCTGATCATCGATGAATTGATGCAAACCTGTTTCAGAAATACATTCAAGCGATTATTACATTATTGTAATTTCACAGAATCTTCATAATTCATATACCTATCAAGTAATCATATAAGCGTATATCAAGTTACAGTTTTCGTGTCGCCAGGTAACTGTAAGGCAGCGTGTAAAGCAGTGCAATAATACTGATCAGGGCACCGGCAAAGCCGTTAACAAGGCTGACGGCGGCACCCACCCCACTGCCAATCGTCACCAGCCAGGCGGCCCGCCGGTGTGTGATGGCCCAGGCCTCGTCCGATTTCATGGTCCACGGGGCGCGGATACCCGCCAGACCGTTACACGGCAGGTCTTTCATGGCAAGGCCAAAAAGCATGAACATGAGTGAAAGCCCCAGGCCCATCCAGCGGGTCATGTCAACCCGATAATTCAGCCCGGCTGCCAAGATCAGGCACTGAATGGTGAAAAAGAATCCGGCCAGGGCAAAGCCCATCAGTTGAAATGAAAATCGCTGCTTTTCATCTTTTGCAATGGCATGTGTCAGACACTGAAACAAAATGGCAATAAATAATTGAATTCCGGGTGTGATCCACACCGTGCCCCTGGGCCCTGTGCCATCAATTTCGCCCCTGATATTCCAGTGTATTGGCACGGTAGCCGGTAACTGGAAAAATACAATTGCAGTGGCAGTCAATGTCATTAATAGAAATGCAATCGTCAGAATATTGAGGATTTTATTTCGATTCATTGAGATTTCTTGTCTTCACTGCCGGCCTGCGAATTTCGCGATTCTTCCTCGCGAATGAGTTTCTCGGTAATGGAAATGCCCGAGGGCAGGGGGGCCACAGGCGGATTACTGCCATATCTTCGCGTCATTTCATCCAGATACATCGGCATTCGCATCGCCGCCCACTGCAAAAGCCCCTTGTGCTGCTTATTAACGTGGGCCGTGATGTCATCACGCACATCATCGGGCAGGGCATTCCACTGTTCCTGCAGCATGGCTTCATCAGCCTCTGTCTTCACCGATTTGGATGTTTCCGTATTTTTTGCATTTGCGGCCGGTTTATCCTGTTCCGGTTGTATTTCAACTGGACCGGTCTCGTCGTCGTCCTGATCTGTCTTCGCCTTCTTTTTACCGGCTTTTTTCATTTTCGGCACATATTCATCGGGCTGCATGTAGTCATCGCGTATCGACGCCACCAGATAGCCAGCCGGGTTGTGCAGAACCATCTCCTGTTCGTTGGTTATCAGCCAGTCAAACACTTCAATTTTGGCCCTGATTCTGTTTGTCGCATGTCGTTCGACAATATCCCGGGCCACCTGGTGGTGCACACCCCTTTTCAACAGCTCCTCATAAAGTGCTTCAGCCGTATTCAGCTCGCGGGCTTCTTCTTCTTCGGCACGCCGCTTCGACCCACGCACAAAAAGCACCCGCCAGCGGCCTTTCTCCTGGCTGATATAGCGTTCGTTGTCATTCAGTGGTTCAAGAAAGCCACTTTTTTCAAGCTCGTCAAAGGCCGTGCGCAGCTTGCGTTTCAGCTCGGTTGGGGCATATTCCCGACTCATGCCGACATGTTCACATGCCAGTGTTCTTAAGTCAAAATCAACCCGCTCACAATGGTAAAACCGTTTGTCAAGAAACCGGTAAAGCCGCTTTGATGTCGGTAAACGCAGGCTCAGATAATATTCCAGATCAAGCTGTTTTAAATTTCCTGATTGAAAACTCCGGAACATAACGTCATTCCACTTGAAGCTTGAGAGGGGCTTGGGCGGCTTGGATCTGCCTGCTTTTGCCTTGCTCATGGCCTTTTCGCGGTCGTAAAGCGTTACGTTGTCAATGATGTGAAATGTTTCGTCAACCCAGCTTTTTTCGGTGTTGTCCCACCAGGCGTTCTCATACGAAAGCACCACGCCCACCCAGCGGTTCAGGGCGTCTTCAATCCGCCGGTAGCTGTGCCCGTCCTGCTGCCAGCCCAGAAGGTCAATCAGTTCATAACGGCTGAAATGCACTCGTGAATTCGTGAAATTATTCTGGCGTTTTGTCAGCTGAATCAGGCCGACAATCACCTGGTCATCAAGCGCGGCAGGCAGGCCCAGCTTGCCATGCCCTGAAATCGACAGGCGCCTGAGAATCGAATCGCCTTCGTGTTCAATCTGGTCTTCAAAAACCAGCGTTGTCGTGCCATCAGGCACACGATCGGTCAGGGCGGCGATCGGAAACTCGGCCAGATTCATCTCGTCCTTGAATTCACCGGCCGGGTTGGAATCAGGCTCTGCGGAGTCTGGCTGACCTGCTCCCGATGCCTGTTCGGGTTCAGCCTCAAGCCCCCATAGTTTTTCCTGGTTCTCAGATTTGCCCATGGAAAAGGCCTTTGGACGTTTGCCTTCCGGAATTACGGCCTGATGTCTGTTTCAAACCGTTACGCTGAAATGGTTTTTGGATTTATTCTCTCATGAAAAACAAAAAAAACAACAACAAACCGTCCGGAGTCGGTCGCTCTCCTACTTACAGTATTACTTGTTTGTTGTTTTGTATTAAAACATATTTTAAACATATCGCGCGCGTGCGAGGATTTCCCTTACGCCATAAGACTTTACGATAGGCAAGTATGCCCGGTTTCACGGTAGTGAGTATGCCCGGTTTCACGTGTACAAGATAGTGAACTATGCCCGGTTTACCTCTAAAGAAATTATACCGGTACCCCCAAGTATGCCCGGAATCACTATAAAATTTTAGACCGGTTGGCCTAAACCTCTAAAGAAATTAGACCGGTCGGGCAAGTATGCCCGGTTTCACGGTAGTTTTGGCGTGCCCTGGCGACCAAGTATGCCCGGTTTCACGGTAATGGGTAAACGGCAGGGGGTCGAGGGCGAACCTGGCCACGTTGAAAACATCTCAACTATGCCCGGTTTCACGTTATGTACAAAATGGCACATTCGTTTTCAGGGCAAACTATGCCCGGAATCTCGTTACTAATGATTTGTACAGTAAAAGGGGTGTGTGTGCCGCTGGCCGATTTTGAACCGGCCGGGTTGATCTTGCCGGTAACTATGCCCGGTTTCACGTTAAGTGTAAATCTGTATATATTATCAGGTGGCTGAATGTTCCCAGGTGCCCCAAATCTCTGATCCAGGGCCCAGGTGGCTGAAACTGGCCAGCAGGGAAGGGGGTTTGGGTGTTGGGGTGTGATTTTCAGCCTGACTGACGATCGCGAAACGGTGTTTAAGGCCCCTGGCAAGCCCGTGGCGCAATTTCTAAAAAACTTTAGATAATTTTATCGAGAAAAAGTTTTGGGCCTCACACAGGCGATTTTAACGGCCTTCTTGGAAAAGTTTCTCTCAGGCCATTTTTCCCCGATTCAGCTGGCCAATTCTTGCCATCTTGTTCGAAGAACAGAATGACACAGGGCAGGGCCATGGCCCGTCGTAACTTTTGGAAAGGTGCTATGCTTTTGAAGGGCCATCGGTTCCGGTGCAGGGCTGGTGGGCGGCAACTTCTGATCATTCCCCATAAGATCTGGCGACTGGCTGCCAGGGTGTTTTTTATGAAGAAACTGCTGAGAAAGTTGATTCATCGGCTTGGTTCGCCGCTTATTGACGACATGGAGCTGCGGCTGATGAACGAGGCAGCCGCCCAGAAGGTGCTTGTTCAGCAATATCGCCAGATGGCGGCCAGTGGGCTGGCTGCCCTGCCAGACCTTGCCGATGTCGGGTTCCGAAAATTCTCTCAGTTTGAAGAAGACGGCATCCTGCTTTACCTGTTTTCACTGATAAAACCCATAAATCGAACGTGTGTAGAGATTTGCGCAGGTAATGGCCGTGAGTGTAACACGGCCAACCTGATTATCAATCATGGCTGGTGGGGGCATCTTTTTGATGGCAGCCCTGAGAATGTCAACGAGGGCAGGGCGTTTTATGCCCGGAATAAAAGCACATTTCAGTATCCGCCTCGATTTACCCAGGCGTGGATCACGGCGGAAAACGTGAACGAACTGATCGCTAGCTCAGGTGCCAGCGGCCCCGTTGATCTGCTGAGCCTGGATATTGACGGAATGGATTACTGGGTGTGGAAAGCGATTTCGGTGATAGATCCGCAAGTCGTTGTGTGCGAGACACATAACGCAATTCCACCTGATAAGGCCCTGACAGTGCCTTACGATCCCAACTTTGTTTACCAGTCGCCTTATTTCCGGGGGGCTTCATTGGCCGCTATGGTCAAGCTGGGTAAAGAGAAAGGTTATCGCCTGATAGGTACGCACCGGTATGGTTTCAACGCCTTTTTCATGAAAAATGGTGTGGGCGAGGCATATTTCCCGGAAGTCGAGCCTGCGGCCTGCCTTCAAGACCCCTTCAGCCAGCAGTCGTGCAGGGAAGGGTGGCCCGAAGCCAGCAAATTCCCTTGGGTGGAATTGTGAAAATAGGTAATCTGGGTAACTTGTAATGGGTGTGTATTAACGTCTGATAATCAGCGTTATGGTAAAAGTGAGGGTTTTGATAAATAAACAAGTTGTTTAGATAAAGGAACTTACGACGAATAATCAGGCTGTTATTGGTGTCAGTCGGGCTCGCTCATATCTTCGGAACTGGGCCCGGGCCCATCGGTCGGCACCATGAGTCAGAGCGGCAAGCAGCCAGAATTGCTGGCCCGTGTTTGTCAGAAACGGCATCTGCCCAAAGCAGATAAAGAAAAGACTGATATTGATGGCAAAAACGCCGGCAGCCCATTCTCTGATCACTGCATGCGGGCATGTGCGGGCGACACGCAGCGTATCAGCCAGGGCAATTACCACGGCACCCACACCCAGAAGCAGCATGGCAATGCCGCCATCAATGATCCAGGCTGAAATCTGAGTCTCGGCAAATGTCAGATCCTCCAGCCGCCCTGATCCAAAATAGACATAAACCTGGCCATATCGCCCCAGACCAGCCCCAATGGGCTGTTCCCAAAGCTGGTCGCTGAGTGATTTGGAAATCAGCTCGGCACGCGAACTTGACATCAGCACACTGGCCGGATTGCCTTCCAGCAGCGTGTAAAACCGGTTCACGATGGAAGCGCCGCCTTCACGCGCGGCCCACATAAAGCCGCCAACCACAACAATAAGCCCGGCGATGATCAATTGAGTGATCGACTTCCAGCGATGTTGCAGCATCATCACAAAAACAAGCGAAATCATTGAAACGACAACCATCAGAATACACGTTCTTACCTGTGTAAGATAGATGACTGTCGCACCCGGCACAGCCAGAACCAGGCCAGCCAGACGCTGCCAGCGCGGCAGACGCGATGTTAATAGAATCAGGCCCATTGATGCAGCCATCGCTCCGGCAAACGAGGCCTGCCCCGGTGTATCGCCCAGACCACTTGGCCGAATGACCTTCGTACCATCGTCAAGTGTATAAATGGGGATCAGGGCCGCCAGGCCACCCTGCTGAAACACCGGCATATTGGGCGGAAAAAAGAGGTCGGGCTTGTAAAACTGTCCAATTCCAAGAACGGCGCTGAAGCTGTTAACAAGGAATATGAGGATAAACACCCGCTGAAGCTGGTAGCCATATCGCAGGCAGGCAATGCCCCAGAAGGCCACGGCGAAATTCGAGAAATAGAGGATACAGTGGGCCAGGCCGCCCATAACTGAAAATGTGCCTGGGTGAAGCATCATCAAAACCAGCAGGAAACACATGCAAATCAGCCAGTTTTTCGGCTTATACTGCCCTGAACCAACCTTGCTGATCCGGCCATCGCGAATCACCAGACACAAAGCCACCAGACTCGTGAAAAACGAGGCCATTTTTGTGAAAAAACGTATGCTGGAAAGGCCTGGTACAAACATCAGCGCCAACAGCATGGCCTGCGAAACCACAAACCACTCAGGAATTCCCCAGTCACGAAAGATCCTGGCCGGTCGGCCCAGGTCCCTCGAAAGATCAACGATATTACGCCGCCTTTGAAACTGTGGTGGCATTTCTCCCGGCGGCAATTTCACCTGAAACAGGGCCTGGTTCAGCTCAGTCAGGCTTTGAGGGTTCGTGTCCCTGCTGCTCAGGTCGTCCTCTGACAAAGGCTTCAGCTTGATCGGCCCGGGCGCCTGGCGAGCCTTGCGCACCGTTGGTTCCAATGTCGGAGGCGGAGGAATCTCAGCCGCCAGATTCAGGGCAGCCAGCAGGCCGTCATTCTTCTTTGACTTCTTACCGGGCATGGGCGGCTTCTGGCTTTCGATTGATCGTAAGACCTTACCACATAATGATCAGCGGCTTGCAGTCAGCTTCCGGTAATCATCCATTTCGGTTGGCTCAAGCTGCCCATCATTGAGCCCGAGAGCTTTCCCGGCAGTGATCATTTCTTTTGCTTTATCTGCTTGGCCATTCAGGAGATAAGCCCTTGCCAGGTGGAAATGAATGGCACCGATCGGCTGACCATCTGAAATGAGGGTTGAGGCCTCACGGGCGGCTTCCAGGTCAGCGATAGCATCTTTATAACGGCCCATACGGGTGTAAATTACCCCTCGGGTGTCAAGAAATGCAGGCCGTTTGCCAATCCGGCCGATGGCTTCGTCAATCACCTTCAGGCCATCATCATACCGCTGTAGATTCTCGGCCATGGTCCAGGCAAGGTTGTTCAGGAACCTTACGTCTGTCGGGTTAATCTTTCGAATCAGGGCATAAGTCGCCAGTTCGTCTTCAAATTTGCCCTGCTTATGCTTCAGAAAAGCCTTTGCCTGAAGCACGTCGATCTGGTTGGGCAGCCGTTTCAGGCTTTCGTCGATCATTTCATCAGCCAGGGCCTGAAGTTTTGGCTCTTTGAGGTTATTGGTGGCGATATTCACGGCATTTACCGTGGCTTCACGCCAGTCGCCATTCTCAGCCCCCTTCTTCACCATGGCGATTCCTTCGTCAGTACGACCAAGGACAATCACCGACGGTGCCATGACATGAGTCAGACGAGGCCACAGGCCGGCCACCTTGCGGGCCGATGCTTCAATCTGGTCAAAAGGGGCCAGCTGAACCATAAAAACCAGCAGGTTGCGGGCCTGGTTGACAGATTCAGCCTCTCGCTGTGAATCAAGCTGTGCTGCCACTTTCAGGCGTTCAATATGGCGTTCTATCACTGCCGCACCTTCAGTGGCCTTGCCCGACTTGGCCAGCACTCGGGCCCTCATCTGAAGCACTTTCAGGCCACCCGGATCCATCACATCAAGCGCGGCAAGATACTTCTCGGCGGCCGGCATGTCGTTCGCCCGCACGGCCAGTTCGATGCAGAACTCTGTCAGCGATGGCGAGTCCTGGTTCTGGGCAATGGCCGCATCGGCATGCTTGCGGGCATCAGCCAGCTTGCTTGAGTCGTCCGAGTAGATTCGGGCCAGCACTTCATGGGCCAGCGAAGGATCGGCAAGTGTCGGAATCAGCTTTTCCAGCTCGGCGATAGCTGCAGCACGCCTTGAAAGCTCGCCGCCACGGGCCAGCACAATAGAACGCACAAGGCGGTCTGAAATAGGCTCGTCGCTGACAGTTGGCGATACGACAGAAATCAGATCATAGGCTTCTTTCCATGCCTTTTCGTCGCCAATCCGGTCGGAAAGAATCAGGGCCAGTTGCCTGCGGGCCCAGTTCAGGTTCGGGCTTCGCCTGACAATGTCCCTCAGAATGGCTTCCATTTCAGGCTTGCGGCCATATCGCGAATAGAAGTTCAGGGCCGACTGGGTTGTCATGGGGTCGTCAAGATAGAGCTTCAGGGCGGCCCTGTAATGGGTGTCGGCCTCAGAAGGCAGGCCAGCCACTTCATAAGCCTGGGCCAGCAGCAATTCCGGCTTTTCGCTTCGGACACGCTCGTTAATCAGCTTCAGCGTGACACCGGCACCGGCCTTGTTCAGGTTCTGGGTCTGGAAAACCAGCAGGGCCATCCATGGGGCCGGTTCGTTGCCCCGGCGTTCGGCGAATTTCTTCAGGTTTTCTTCAGCCGCCACCTTCTGGCCAAGGCTGGAAAGCAGGCGGGCATACCAGATATTTGTCGTAAGGTTCTCGGGGTTCTGTTCCAGCAGTCGATCAGCCACCTGCCGGGCCACATCAGCCTTGCCAGTCTGCACGGCAATTTCGGCAATCATCTGTTCTACAGGAATGGAAAGGCCGCCCAGCTTCACCCGCAACTGCTCAATTTCGTTGTAGCGACCGGTTCTGGCCAGAATCTGGCACAATGGCCGCAGGGCAGCGGCACCACCTTCCAGGTCGATCGCCTTGCGCAGGTCTGTCACGGCTTCGTCAAGCTTGCCCCGGCGTTCCTGCACGGCAGCCCGCAGCACCAGGCCCTGCGACTGGGCAGTGCCGCTTTCAATAATCTCGTTGGCGAAGTTCAGGCCCAGTGTCAGGCGTTTTTCCAGCTTATCAGGCTGCTGGATATCCTGCGGCGGAATGCGCAGAAGCTCCTGAATTCGTGCCAGTCGCCAGTAAACATCTCGCGGGTCTTTGCCCTTAACCGCATCAACCCGCCGCCTGATCAGCTCGTCATCGGCACCTGTCAAAGCCACCTGGACAAGTGAAAGAGCCGGTGCCGGGTCTGCTGGTTTCAGGGCCTGCCACGATTCATAAGCCTTTGTGGCGCCGATCAGGTCTTTCTGCTGTAAGAGAAGGTCGCCCAGCGCCTTGTAAACAGCGGGCCGCTGGCCTTCAGGCAGCGTTTCAAGCTTGTTGGAAAGGGCTTCACGGGCATAGGTTTCGTCGCCCTGGGCCATGGCAAGCTGGCTCATGGCAAGGCGAATATCTGCACTGTCGCCAGTTGTCTGACGGCATTCCTCAAGCGTTTTACGGGCTTCGGCGAAGTTCCCCGAGCGGGAAAGGCCAGAAGCCCAGGCGATCCATAAAGCAATGTTATTTGGCTGCTTTTTGGCTGATTCGGCCAGCGAGTTCACGGCTTCCTGAAGATTCGTACGGGCCGCCACGAAATCCGCTTTGAAAATCGCCAGAGCCGGGTCGTTCGGGGCGACTTCCTCAAGCTTTCTGACGATCTTTTCAATAACGGTGTAATCTCTTTGTGCCATTGGCTTTGCAAGCTGTGAACGCCACACCATTCTGGCCTGTGCCAGCAGCAAAGTCGGGTCGCCAGGCATGTCGGTCAGGCCCTGGCTCAGTTCATTAATGGCATTGTCAACATTGCCATTGGCCGCGGCCTGTTCGGCAAGGGCCAGCCAGGGTGTCGCCCAGCGATTCGACGACTTGGCCGCACGCCTGTAGGCATCAGTGGCCTGAACGGCGTTGCCTTTGGCTTGATAGCACTGGCCCAGCATGAAGTTGGCCTGCGGAATCAGCGAAGCTGCGACTTTTGAACGAAGCGACTCAAACAGCGTAATAGCCAGATCAAACTGACCCTGTCGCATTTGTCGGACGGCGTCAAGCATGCTTGATTCGGGCGTCCCATCGGCCGAGCCCGAAAGACGCTTGAATTGCTCAATCAGCGGGTCGGCTTCGCTTAGCCGGCCCAGATTTAACAGCACAAAGGCCAGCCGCCACGTGGTTTCGGCATCATTACCGCCGGAAAGAACCAGGCCCTGTCGCCATTCTTCCACCGCACGGTCGATCTTGTTCGACGTCATTTCCGCAAGACCACGCGCCAGCCGTACTTCCGGCCGGTTTCGGTCGGCTTCGGCAATCATGTCGATCTGCTGAATGGCACCCTGGTTATCACCCGTCAGCCGAAGGGCTTCAGAATAGGCCAGGCGGGCACTCATGTCCTGTGGTGCCAGCTTCACGGCTTCTTTGGCGTCGGCAATTGCTTTATCAAGCAAGTTGTTCTCAATAAAGAGTTTATAGCGAATCAGCCGCACTTCCAGAGATTTCGGGTGCAGGCTCACGATGCGTTCAAGAATCTCGTTGCTTTTGGCCAGAGATTCTTCCTTTGAAAGCCCTGATCGTGTGTTGTAAACCATTGCCAGATCAAGAGCTGTGGCAATGTCTGAAGGGTCGGCCGCCCAGGCCAGTTCAAGCTGCCTGACCACCTCCTGCGAATTCTTCTGGTCGGTGCCCAGGTTGTCGCTCATATACATGGCCAGTGCCAGCATGCGGTGCGTGGCGGCATCGCCCGGCTCGCCCTTGCCCGGTATGGCATTCACGGCGTCGCCCAGAATTTCTTTGGCCTGGGTGATCACCGTCTGATATTTGCCCATTCGCAGGTTCAGTTCGACACTGCGCCGCTTCATCGGCATGGTGGCCTTGCTGCCCAGGGCCCTGATGGCCTGCTCGTTGACTTGCAGGGCATCGCCTGCAAGCTCAGGCGTAACTGCCGTGGCAGTAAGAATTTCAGCCTTAAGCGTGAGCCCCTCTGATGAGCTGGGCACCTGTTCCAGATAGCGGTTGATATAAGTCAGGGCCCGGGCGGCGTCCTTCTTTTCGTAGAACTCCCGGGCCTGTTTCAGAAGGGTAGAACGCTGGGTCGTCGTCTGCCAGTAACGAAGTGCAATGATTCCGGGAACCGATACGCCCAAAATCAGGAAGAGCAGAATCAGCCCCTTGACATTTAAACGTCTGTGCTGCTTGTGTTTACGGTTATTATCCGACTCGGCCTTCGGCATCGGGCTGGGATTCTTGGAACTCATCGGCCAGAAACCTCTGAAAATATACTGCAAATCTTATCATGGCAATGGTTTACATGCCTGCCAGGCGGGGTTGCACCATGATCCACAAAAGACATTGTCGGTGATGCGGGCTTAAACTTGACTGGTGGTCCAGGTTGTTATCAGGCCAACAGTAAAGATACGACCTCTTTTGGTATTCTACGACTCAAAACCGCAATATGACTAGTCAAGGCCAAAATATGTTGCAACTTGCCACCGCCACTTTTCAGGCAGGTGGCTTGTGATGATTTATAAGTGCTTGCAATATAAATACATGCGTTATTTCTGCGGTTTTTCTTCGCCCGCACCGGCATTTTTGCGGAAGTCGTCAACAGCGTCGTTAAATTCTTTCTCTGGCGGAATTTGGCTGGTGTCAGCCGCCGGGCCGGCTTTGGCCTTTCTTGGCACAAGCCGAACTTTGTCCTTCAGGATCTCAAGCTTTTCAATTTTGCTCAGAAGTTCAACCATCTCAGTATCATTATTCACTTCTTTGGCCAGATTCTCTTTACCAATCTGGGCCACCACATTCGCATCAACCTGCTTGCCATTGCCCGCTGTCAGCTTTTTCAGGTGAACATCAAGAAAACCCTGGGAAGTGATTTCGGCCGTGAGTTCCACTTCGCCATTTAAGTATTTGCCACGCAACTTGTTAAACCGGGTTGTAAAACTATCCAGCGGAATGGAAACTTCACCCTTGATCAGGTCGGGCTCGAAGTCGATATAAACCATGCCCTTGAGATTATCATTGCTGTTAATGAGCTGATTGACTTCGGTTTCCGACAATTCCAGCGGCTCGGTCGGCGGGTGGTCGGTCTTCATGGCATCGCTGTAAGCTTGCAGCCGCTTTTCCAGTGCAGCCACTTCATCTGCCGTTGCAGCTTGAACTTCGGGAAACTTGCGTGGGCCGTCTTCAGCCACACTGGCCACGGCGTTAACCAACTGCCGCACACCCAGAAAGGCCATGAGCCCGCCACCGCCCACCATCAGCAACAAGCCAATTGCCGAAAAGATACAACCGTAGAAAAAGCACCCTCGGCCGCTGCCACTGCGGTTGGCTCCGTTGCCCAGGTTGCTTACCGGAATGTCGTTTGGGGGTGCGTTGTTCATCGCCAGGCCCTGAGAATGTCAATCATGAAGCCTCATTGAAGTGCCATCTATGTAGTTATTCTATGTTGACTCTGCAAATATTACGAACTTTTTCGAATATTCGTCGGGTCGGGAAGATGGCACCGGCCGGCGGAAGTTGCCGCCACCTTATTGAAATGGTGGGGCAGGTTTGGTTGATTCAGTCACTTGTCGAGACTGGGCTGGCACTGCGCCCGGGCGATGATCGGCTGTTTCGACTTTTGTAGCCTGAGCCTGACTTTTGGTTTCGAAAGCTGCAACTGGGGCGGCTGTATGGTGTCCAGGCGGACCGACATGGCCTTTTTCAGGGCGTCTGACATTTTCATCGATCGCATTGGCCTGCACTTTCGCGATAGAAACACTCTGGGCTGGGGTGGTTGTTGAACGGGAGACGGCTTCGGGGGCTGGTTTGCGAAGATCAGGGGGCCGATAAGCGGATTGCTTCTCACTCTGCTCCTGCTCGCGTTTGATGCGGGCGGCTTCGCGTCGATCCCACTTTTCGTCGCTGGCTTTCTGCAGATCCTGGAAGAACTGCGGCGCTTCACGCTTTGATTGCTTCGAACCCTGCTGCTGTTTCAAGATCTGTTTCAGCTCTTCCCGATACTTCTTCAGCTCTTCTTCAATGGCTTTTTCAGTGGTGTCCTGCCGGGGCTTTTCTTCAGCACTGACAACAGTCATCTGAACCGGGTTTTCTATCACCGGGCTGACGCTTGCAGCAACTTTGAGCGAAGATTCGGCCGGGGGCGTCACGGCATTTAAATCTGGCGGAGTATCGGCTTTGGCAGCCGGCTCGGGCTGCACCACGGGCACAAGCTCGCCTGATTCATTCAGTTCCATGCCAAGTGAAGTGAGCTGCAGCGGCGGAAGTTTGGCCAGAGGCCGCTTCATGTCAAGAAAGTCGGCGGGCTTGTATTCCGACTCATTCAGAAGCGAATTCATGCGAATCTGGCTCATTTCAAGCTTTGACGATTCGGAATGAACTTTGCCAAGCTGCTGCCGGACTTGCCGATGGAGATTGGCGACCGACGAATTGCCGAAACTGAAATGCTCGGAAGCCAGGGCGACTTTCTCAACAAGTTCCTTAAACTTCTGGTTGGAATCGTTGAGCATTTGTGTCCATTTGTTTGACATGCTCAATGCCAGTTTGGCCAGATCAGAACGGGCCTGTTCCTTCTCAAGCGTTAGTCGGAGATAAAACCCGTTTCGGGCGGTGGCGTTAGCGTCGCGAGTGAGTCTGGAATATTTCATCCAGCTTTCCAGGGCGGCTTCCCGGTCGTGCTGCATGCAGATATAGCGACACATGAGGTATTTGGCGTTAAGGCCTGCGAACTGAATGCGGGCATCGTGGCCTTCGACCATGACAATGTCAATCATTCGCTCAAGCGAAGGGCCATAGGGGCCTGAATGCAGGTCTTCGTAAAGGCCGCGCCAGGTATCGCAGATGAAGTTGATGCCGACATGAGTCGAGACCATGACACAGACGCCGAATTCCGGGTTTTTCCGCCAGAACTTATAGCTTTGCTCGAAATTGCGCATGGCTTCGCGGTTGAGCACGGCCTTAACCTGCTCTCGCATGATTGAAGCCAGGGTGCTTTCGCGAGATTCAAGCTCGTTGAAGTCGAGCTTGTTGGTTTCAATGCGGCTGGAGACGTAGTCAAGCATTACCGGGCTTTCCATAGCTGAGCCGATCTCCCTTCAAACCGACCAAAGAACCGGGCCTGTCTTATCCCAGGGCCACAATATCCTACGTAAGGGAAATTCGGTCAGATCATGATATCCCGATCATAACGCCACAATAAAAAAAGCAGTGCAAATGATAATATATAACGATAATTCATATTAGAAAAAATGCGTAAAATTAAAGTCCGTCTTTTAATGACAAATTTCTCAGTTTATATCTGAATGGAAATGGATAACAGGAATGCGGCGTTTCATAGTTAGGTATAAATGCCCTGTCGGAACTTAATAAAAGAAAATGGAGGCCCGGACAAAGCCACAGGCCTCCACTCCCTTCTCCAATTCGTTTCCCACTGTGAGGAACACAGATTTTATATCGGGATGGATGATCCTTGATCTAAAATCAAAAATGTCATTATTAGTAAAACGACAGCCTTATTAATAATACGTGCGTTTTAATGGTGTTTTTATAGAGTGTATCGCTGTTTAATAAAAAACCCTGGATATAAATCCAGGGCTAGAATGCAGGGGTTAAAACTTGCGGTTGGCCAGTGATATCAGGCCTTGCGGCGGCGGCGATAGGCCATATAGCCGAAGCCCATGGCGGCCTGAGCCATCAAAGCGATGCTGGCAGGTTCAGGCACAGCGGCAGTGCCCCAGCGGATCTGGGCGACACCGAAGCCACCGGTGAAACCACCAGGCGTTACGATGGTGGCACGAATAAAGGGGTTTGTGTTTGTTGCCGCAGCGAACAGGCGAGCACCGGCACCGGCACCGGCATTACCCTGATTTGAGTCAACGGCCTGAGTGATGGTACCGACCAGAGTGTTGGTCGCGTCGAAAAAGTTGACGGTGAAGCTGGTTGTGACCGGATTGGCCGGGTTGCCCTGAAGCTCAAACCCGAAGATGGTCTGCGCCGTGGCCAGCGTAAGGGTGATGCTGGTTGTGGAACTGCCTGTGATCAGTTGATCAGGCTGGCTGGTTTCGGTGTTCGGTGGTGAACCCCAGAAGGTGTAGCCAAGAGGGACGCCAACTGTCCATTTGGTGAGCAGCGTGTTTGACGTAACATTCTGGCTACCCTGGGGAAAGGTTGTACCCGACGAGCCAGAGCTGACGGCTGACATGTTCAGCACGGTGGTGCTGGACGTGTAGGGAGCTGTTGGTGATGAGATTTGAATAAAGTCAGCCGAAGTTTCTGTGGCAAAAACAGCCAGGGCTGTTAAACAAGCCAAAAATCTAATTGAGCGGGAAAACATGGCAAAATACCCTTGCATTCATGGTAGGTGGTTGCGACAGAAGCAACCGAATACGAACATTCATTATTAAAATACATCAAGTGAAAGAAATTAGTCAATCGATATTCCGACGGAATTCATGGAAAGTTCAACAATGTTGACATTCCTCAACACTATTAATTAAGAACGGGCTCTACTGGTTTAATAATGCAGTAAGCCGGCTCATTTGATCAGGCCATGTCTGTTTACCCAAAACCACACCCGCTTCGCGGGCCATGGCACGGAACGACTCAGGCTGCCCCAGCCAGCGTGAAAGACCGGCTGTAAGTCCCTCAGCCATATTATCTTCCGGCAATGTGAACAAAGCCGTGCAGCCGCTGTTTACACTTGTCAGTCTCTCGGCCACACCGGCCGAGCGGCTGACCAGTATGGGTAAACCACGACACAGGGCCTCGTGCACACCAAGGCCGTAAGCCTCGTATCTGGAGGGGCTTACAAGAATATCAGAGGCAGCCAGAACGCGTGGCACATCAGTCCGGAAGCCGAGAAATCGAATGGAATCCGACTCAACAAAGTGAGCCGCCCTGGTGCGATATTCATCAAGCCCTGCCCCTGCCCCCACAACCAGCAGAAGCGGATGCAAACCGCCGTGCCCTGCCACCAGGTTTGACCACGCTTCAAACAGAATATCAAAGCCTTTACGCGAATCGCCAAGCGAGCCCACAAAAACAGCCGTCGGCCGGTCTGACAAAATATTCAGGCCTGTGCGTGCGGCTTTGCGCTCTTCAGGTGTGATTTGTTTGAAATTGTTCGGGTCTATGCCGTAATAGACCACATGAATTTTTGATTCAGGCACCTGATAAAAGCCGGAAAGGTGCCGGGCGGTGAGGTAGCTGTTGGCGATCAGCAGTGGGGCCTGTCGAAAGGCCTGCCCTTCCTGCCTGAGAAATGTCTTCCAGGCCAGATGGTTTTTGATGCGCCGGGGCAAGGCGGGGCGGTTGCCTGCCATGCTGCCAGGCTGCCAGGCGGCGTGAACATAATGAACCCAGTTCGCTGAAACCAGGGGGCTGCGGCAATTGCCGCCATTCACGATAAGTAATGAATCAGTAAGAGATTGCGCCAGCCTGCGGCCAGCTCTGTCGAGCATGGGCCCGGCCAGCCAGTAGCTGCCCAGCGGTTTGGGCACCTGATGAAAGGTGACACGAGGCTGGCTGACGAGTTCGGGGTCGGCCCGATGGGCGACCAGGTGGACGTGGCTGGCCACCTGCGGTTGGCTGGCAAGAAACTGGGCCAGGGCCAGATTGGCCATATCCATACCGCCGGTGCGGACAAAGTCGCCGGTTACGATGATGACTGGCCGGGGCCTGGTGCTCATGGCTGAACACCTGCGGGCGCTGGGTCAGGGCTTGTTTTCATCAGGCTTTTTTTTGGCCTTGAGGCCGGTGGCTGCCATGATGTAATCGTTGGGGTTTGAGGGCACGCGTGTGCTCAGGGTGCGTTTTTCAGGCGATTCTTTTTTGACGGGCTGAATGCCGCCGACACGGGCATCAGCGGTATCAAGTTCATCAGGCACCAAAAGATAATCAAGCACCTTAAGTTCAATGAAGATCAGCAGAAGGGCCAGCGGCATCATAAGATAGCCGGCACCGTCGTGGGTGAAGTCGTCGGGTTCCCAGCCGAGGATTTTCGAGAATTTATCAACGAACTCGGGCATCTGGAAAAAGAACGCGGTGACGGTGATGCGAATGATGTTTGAGAAGATGGCGATAGGCACGATTGACAGCATCAGGATGATTTTGTCAAGCAGGGGCCGCTTGCAGAGAATGGCCGTGGCGGTGATGAGCGTGGCGAATGAAAGCAGCATTGAGAGGCCATTGCAGGCCCTGGCCACTTCCAGCGGTTTGCCGTCGCCCACAAGAATCACATTACCTTCGTTAATGGCCGGCAGGCCGGTGGCCTGAAGCAGGAAGATGCTGCCGGTGGTGGCAATGGTTTGCAGGGGTGTTGAAAGAATGGCGTTAATGATGGGCGGCAGGGGAATCATGAAGCCGAGGAAGAGGGTGGCCGGCAGGCTCCACCAGAAGAAGTGCCAGCCGCCCACGGCCAGGGCCAGGGCGGCCACTGTGGCGGGTATGGTCATTTCTTCGACCCACATCAAATTGCGCTGATGCAGCGGAATGCGTGTCCAGAGCATGAAAAGCAGTGGCGCGAAGAGAAACCAGCGGGGCCTGATTTTGGAAAGGTCAAGCGATTCGCGGCGTTCCCACATGATGTAAAGGGCAATGGGAATGACAAAAAAGCCGTGGGAATAGTTGGTGTCTTTGCTCCACTTATCAATCAGGCCCTGAAAATTCGGCAGATACGAGGCCACCATCACAAGCACGACCACGACCGAAAGGGCGACGGTGGCCGGATCGGTGATTAGCCGGGTCGGCTGCTGGCTGACGGGCTGGCTTGGAGAGGCGGTGGCCATGGCGTTCACGAGACCTGTAATTCAGGAATTAAAGAGGAATCAGGCCGGTTCAGGGTGAACGACAATCGGCTCGACATCTGTCACGTCGTCGTCATTGCTGGCGACTGGCGGCGGAAGATCGTTGTCGCTCGAATCGTCGTCAGAATCTGTCATGTCGTTGTTGTAACCATAGCCATAGCCATAACCATAGCCATAGCTGCCATAGGTTGACGAAGCATGCCGCACACCATTGACAACAGCACCCAGCACCGGCAGGTTAAGCTGCTTGAGACGTTTGTAAGCCCGCTGCACAAGCTGAAAACGGCTGGCATCGTATCGCACGGCCAGAATGACACCATTGACCCAGCGGCCCAGCAAAAGGGCATCAGGCACGGGCAGAATGGGCGCGGTATCAACAATGACCATATCGTAATTTTCTTTGAGCTGATTAATGACCTTGCCCAGGCGCGAGCCTTCAAGAATGCGTGAAGGGTCGGCCTGAATGGCACCGGCCGGCAGCAGGTGGAAGCCGCCGCCGTCGCCAATGCGAATCAGGCAGTCTTCAAGCCGGGCCTTGTTTTTCAGCACTTCCATCAGGCCTTTCTGGCCATCGGCTTCAAGCGTGCGAGTGAGAGTGGGGTTGCGCAGGTCGCCATCAACCACCACCGTGCGCAGGCCGGCATTGGCGCAGCGGCCGGCAAGCTGTGCCGAGAGAGTGGTTTTGCCCTCGCCACCAAAGGCGCTGGTGATAAGCACTGACTGGCGAACCTTCTGGCCATCAGAACTTGAGCAGATGGCGACTCGCAGATGGTCAATTGACTGAATATATTCCATAAGCTGCCGCCGAAGCTTGGTTTCATCGACACCGCCCATGATCTTGCGGGCCGATTTCGGATTCGGCAGCGGCGGAACAACGCTGAGAACATCAAGCCGGGCGCGGTGGATCAGGTCGTCAGGGTTTGAGACGCGACCCGATTTCACCTCAACCAGCACACACAGACCGGCCACAGCCAGCAGCATGCCGATGGGGGCCACGGCCATAATCTTCCAGCGTTTGTCGTTGGAAGGAAGGCCGATCGGGCGGGCGGTCTGAATCAGGCTGATCTGGCTTTGGCCCTGGCTTTCAAACTGAAGCTGTTCAAGGGCACGCTGAACGCTGTCGAGAATTGATTCCGAGCGGGCCAGGTCAGCGCGGCGGAAGGCGAGCTGAAGCTCTTTTGATTCGTTATTGCCAAGGGTCAGCTTGCTTTCTTCCAGCCGCTTGCGAAGGTTCTGCTCGCGGACCAGAAGATCCTGATATTCGTTCTCGGCCGTGCGCAGCTCGCGTTCAAGCGTTGACGTGGACTGCCCGGCACCCTGGTCGGCAAGCTGCTTTTCCAGTATGCCGCGGCGCGATTCCCAAAGCTGTTTGATTTTGCCCTGAATGTCTTCGATACGGTCGTTAATGGTGCGGTGGGCGGCATCAGGGGCACGCGAAATGCGGTTAAGCCTGTCGAGCTGGTCTTTGGCGTCGTCAAGTTCATCAGCCAGGCGGGCGATGGCAGGATCAGCATAGAAGGCTTCAACCACAGCTTCCTGAAGATTCTGGCGCTGCGAGAAAACCGCCGGCTGTGAAAGTTCGCCGCGAAGTCGCTCGACCTTGCTTTCCGCCGAGATCCTTTCAAATTCAATGCTGCTGAGCGATTCGCTCATGCGGTCATATTCAGCCAGGTCAACGCGGGTGCGGTCTTTGATGAGTTCGGGGTCGGCCGCGCCCAGTTCATTGCCCAGAAGCTGAATGTTGCGCCGCAGGTCTTCGACTTCCTTCTGGCGTTTTTCAAGCTCGCGGGTCAGCTTGCCAATCTGGGTGGTTGTGGTTTCGTTCGCCCAGCGGCCTGCCTGCTTGAGATAGCTGTTGACAACGGCGTTAACGATTTCAGTGGTGCTGTCAGCGCTGGCACCGACCATCTGCACTTCGATCAGTTCGCTGTCGAGGCGGTCAATAACGGCCAGTTTCTTTTCAATCACGTATTCTGGCGAAGGGCTCTCTTCAATTTCAGGCAGACGAACAATTTCAGGGTGTTCTGAAACGGCGTCGGAAAGCACGTCGGGCGCTTTGATAAGCTGCATGTGCGTGCGTTTGATCTGCTGCACGGGCAGGGTGTTCATTGACGAGCCGAAGATATTGGCTTTGGGTGGCTCGACACGCAGCAGGGCATATGAGAGATAAGTTGGCTTGATTTTGGAAAACGCCAGGCCCATCAGGCCAGCCGAGCCGATGATCCAGAGAGTGGCGGCCTGCCACCAGTGGCGCCGCACGGCACGCCAGATCACACCCAGGCCGATGCCATTGGAATTCTGATTTTCTCCCTGGTCGTAAGCCGGTTCGTTCCACGAGACGGCACCTAAAGCACCATGACCGTGTGCCCTGGAATGGGCAGGCAGGTGGCTGGCGTGGTGATTTTGGCCTGGGTCGCCGGGAATATTCATTTTCGAACTTTCAACCAAGTTACCTGGGTGCCCTGAATATGGATCGTGTTACGACTTTGCCGGTGGTGAAACGGGTTCAGCCGGCGAGGTGCCGGCGGTGTTGGTCGGGTTGTTGCCGCCCAGCCTGCTTTCAAAAACAGGCATGAGTCTTGAGAGAAAATCTTCACACGGGTTGGCGGCATTGGCACGGCCGTCAGCCGTTTCAGAAGGAGCCAGAGCCCGGGCGACCTGAATTTTGAACATGCCGGGCAGGCGACCGAAAACCGATGGCTGGCCGATTTCAGTGGCATAGGTGTCGCTATAACGCCAGGTGTAATAAACCTGCTGGCGGTCGGCCAGGCCGCCTTCGCCCCGCTGAAAAACAAGATGCTTCAGATTGACGTTCCGCGCATCTTTTTCCTGCTTGAAACCAATGGGTCGAAGGTCGCCCCCACCGATCAGCTTGTAGCCGGCACCGGGGTAGCAGGCATCAGGCTTGTGATAGCCCATGTCAGCGGCGGGTCCGTAAAGCATGAGCAGTTCAAGCACGGCGCCGGTTTGTGCATTGGTGTATCGGCGCATGATGTAATCAGTGCTGCCGGTTTTGCGGGCGATGAAGGGGTCAAGCTCTTCATCTTTGCCCACCCACGGGCCAAGTGTGCCGGGCATCTCGTTGAGCTTGAACGGGCTGAAGCGTGTGGCGTCGATACTGGCGGCAACAGCCGCTTCCATCTGCAGGCGAATGATGGCCGAGCCGGCAAGCAGGACCATGGCGACGATGGCTGTAGGCAGAACCTTGACGAAGGCCGAGCGCGCAGCGGCCTGGTCGGCGGGCGATTCCGGAGCAACCGCCGGCGGGTTCTGCCCGGGTTCTTGAATCGCTGATTCTGCGTTCACAGGGTCGGCCTCATCCCGTGGTCAATGGGTGCCCCAGTTGGCCGGAATTTTGAGAAGGCATAACGGTGAGGAAAACCTTGCCGAAGATGCTCAAAAGTTGGGCCGGCACTGGGTAAACATGCACTGGCTTTGTAATCAGCCAGTGTATTATACCGTTATAAAGTCAGCCGGGTCAAACATCTGCAGGCGACAGGCGAAGGCCCCCGCCCTGCGGAAATCTGGCCGGTTAAAGCATTCCGGTGGTGTCGGAATGATGTGAACGGAAAAGGTATGAAACCGCTCATGACTGAAATATAGTTTACCGAAAGAAATAATGATGACTCGGCGGGCTGATTTTTTTCGTCGGGCGTGATGACTTACCCGGGTGTCCTGTTTATTTTTGGCAACTTTTCTGAAAAGTGTTAAACAGAGTTGGTTTTGATGCAGGCAAAAAAACCGCTATGACCGGCAATTTTTGAACTTTTCCGATCACGTAGGTGTGGTTAATCTTGACGCGATCAGAGGTTCGGTACTACGATGGAATACTGCATGAGTGCATGCATCCACTTGAGCGGGTTTTGAGATGACTCGGGCCGGCTTGGGGTGACTGGTGGCGAAAGGGGCTGTTCGCTTCGCAGGTGCCGTGGGTGTATGAACTTGGGAACAGAGGTCAATAGCACGTTTTGTCTGAGTGGCCGCAACTTGGGTCTGAGTGTCAAGAAATCTGGTAGGTCTCCGCGAAATAAACCGGTTATAGCGATCGCGTAATTTCAAGGTGACTCTGAAGCGCTTGACAGGAGGGGCCGGGGGATACATGGTTGCCATGAAGCCACGTTCTTTTCGAGCGCGGGTTGTCTTACGGGGCGTAGGGCAGCCGGTGTCAGTTTTCGAAAAGCACGGGTGCGGCGCGGGTTGGTCTCCGGTTAAAATCCAGTAACGGAGCCGACTTGCCAACACTTGTGACCCGACGTGCAGAATCAAGCTGAAATTTAGCGACGAGGTCAGATGCCATGCGCTTGGAACCGAACGGTGAGAAGCCTCAGGGTGGTCAGGGCTGGACTCGGATCCGCGCGAGGGAACGCCGCGAGAGAATCCAGATCAAAGAGTCGAACAGGACGCGACGTCGTGTGAGTCTCGAATCACTTCAGCCAGAGACGCTGGAGGAGCGACAACTGCTGGCCACGCTGCCGGCCCCGCTGAAGCCCAGCGAGCTTCAGACCGTTTTCGACCCGAACACGAGTTCTTACCCCTTCCAGGGTGTTCAGAACGTTTATAGCCCGACGATTACCGTGGGCACTCTGGTTGCTGGCCAGAGAATGTTGATCAATTCCGGCGAGGCTTCTACAAATATCAGTAGCCCGGTGCTGAGCGTTGACCCGCTTAACCCGGACCACCAGGTGGTTGTGGCCCAGCTTAACAATGTGCCAATTTTTGGTTCGTCAGTTGTCAGGCCTATCCGAACCATCGGATATGTCACACAGAACGGCGGCACATCATGGACACAGCTGAACCTGCCCGGGCCGCTTTCTGACCCGACCGTGACCAGCGCACCGATTCCGAACCTTTACGTTCAGGATATTTCTGTTGCCTTCGACCGTGCCGGCAATATTCACGTTGTGCAGTCGCAAACGAATAACCCAACCGGTTATGGCAACGGCGGTTATCTCCAGTATCGCAAGTTCTCGGCTAATGGCACAACGATTCTGGCCGGCACAGGCAATGCTTCCATTTACAACTGGAACCGGACGATCACCACGCCCGACCAGTCGTTGCAGCCTGCCTGGATCAAGCCTTATATTACGGTTGACACCAATCCGCTGACATTTACTGACCCTGTGACGGGCGCCAATCAGGACGACCCGAACAGTGGTGCCGTTTACATCGGCTTTATTCAGCAGACGCCGGGCACGGCTACACCGTTCCCGCCGCTTCAGATCCGGGCGATTGTTTCGCCAAGAGGGGCTGACCCCGTTTCGGGCGGTGCTTCGTTCTTCACCACACCGCCAACCACTACCACAACCCAGCTTTTGGGCACGCTCAATTCCGGCGATGGCACAACACAGAATTACCTGACGCGTATTTCAGCCGCCATTAATCCGGGTGGTGGTACGAATCCGGGTGCCGCGACATTCGTCTGGGATAATTATGCGCCGCCTGCCGGGCCAAACGTCTCGCAGATTGTTGTTGCCACAGTTATAGCTGATGCAACCCAGACAACGGGCCTGCGGACAGTCAGTGGCTCACGTACGGTTGCCGTTTCGTCGCTGGCTGGTGCCAGCCCATCCGGGCAATATCCGCTTGGCCAGAACGTCACCGGCGAAGGCATCGGCCCTGCCCCATCAATCGCCATTGATGCCACGCTGGGTTCCTATAGCCCGAACCGTGGCAAAATTTATATCGCTTATGTTGATCGCGATTATAACATCGGCGCCAACCCGGGCGATAACTCTGATATCTGCATGGTCACCCTGAACTCGCCCACCGGTGGTGCCTCTGGCCCGTTCCTGGTGAACGACGACAGCGGCGCGGCCGACGGTTATTCGGGTGCCCAGTTTATTCCGTCGCTAACAGGCCGATACAACAAAGGCGGGGTTCAGGGCGATTCGGCTGATGGCCGGCCTCAGTTCCTGCCGGCTGTTGCTGTTGACCAGTACACCGGCACGGTGGGCGTGAGCTATCTTGACACCCGCTATGACGCTTCGCGGATCCGCGTTGTCAACAGCGTGCAGACATCAATCGACGGTGGCAGGACATTCTCGGCTTCGAAAAACGCCAACCTTGAAACTGCGCCGACAAACATCATTACTGGCGACACGGTTCTCGATATCCCTGTACCTGACAACCAGGGCTCGGCCAACCCGGTGAGGGATGCTCTCTGGGGCTTTGGCGTTCGTTCCAGCCTGCAGATGTTTGCCGGCCAGATCTTCCCGGCCTGGTCATTCAACTACAACACCGGCTACGACACCAATAATAACGGTGGAACCAATGTGAACATGATCCGTGGCAATATTGCCATCGGTCGCATGTACACCTCAGCCGGCCCGCGTGTGATTGAAAGCACGATGGGTGCCGTGCGCAGCTGGCAGGCCGGTGCGACAACATTTAATAACACGGTTGACACCAACGGTGTGCAGCAGGTGGACGGCTTCACGTTCACCATGGATCGCCCCGTTCTGGCCACAAGCGTGACTGATCCGACATTCTACGCCTCAAACTTCAGTGTCACTTACACCGATGTTTATGGCACACAGAGCAGCATACCCGTGACGAATGTCACGCCGCTGAACCTGAGCAATACCCAGGCCACGCAGTTCTTCGCGCAGTTTGCGCCGCAGAGTGCTGTTGGCACTTACAGCTATTCGATCGGGCCGGGCAACATCCGCGACGCGATTCGCACGGTTGATGCTCTCGGCATTGTGAAGAATGGCAACCTGATGGATCAGGACAACATTCCTGACCGCATCACGGGTGTTGATACAAGCTATGCCACACCTGCTCCGCTGAATCCGCTGCTGCCCGGTGTGCCGCCTTACGACAACGCCACCCTGCCGCTGATTGTGAGCGGGCCTTATGTGACTGGCAGCCAGCTTGGCCGCTATGACAACGGCGACAAGACCAAGCCGGTGATCTGGAACCCGACCAGCACGGGTGAACTGCTGGCGCTGAATGTTGCGCCGAGCCAGATCAGTTTCATGGCTCAGTTTATTGATGTGACATTTGACCGGAACATGGACCCTTCCACGTTCACCACGGCCGACATCCTGGAAATGCGTGGCCCGGCCGGCCTGCTTGATCCATCGAAATTCACGATCACGCCGAATCCGAGCAACACCGACCCCGATCCGGCCTTCCCGCGAACCTATCGCATCGACTTCCCGAATCAGCGGGTTTCAGGCCAGTATTCCATGGTGCTGGGCGCCAATATCGCCTCAAGCACCGGCGAGCTGATGGACGCCAACAAGAACGCCGGCCTTTATGTGCTGCGTGGCGCCAGCCCAAGCGGGCCAACGATTAACCAGTCGTTCTCAACGAATACATCCGTACCGATTACCCCCGCGACTGTTGACCCTGTTACTCAGGTTGTAACGCCAAGTGTCAGCAAACTGAAGCTGACGGTGGGCGAAAGCTTCCTGATCAATCAGTTTGCCAATATCAAGATCAATGTCACGTTCCCGAAAGATACGGATCTGACGGGTTATCTGGTGGCGCCTGATGGTTCACGCACCCTGCTCTTCTCAGGTGTGGGTCAGGCCGGCACAGGTGCCAACTTTACGGAAACTGTTTTTGACGACACGGCCCTGACACCGATTCAAAACGGTGGTGCGCCGTTCTTCGGCCGGTTCCGGCCGCAGCAGCCCTTGCTGAACAATCTGATTGGTATCAATGCCAAGGGCGACTGGTATCTTGAGATTCAGAACAAGGGCACGCTTCTTACATCGACAGGTGTCATCAATTCGCTGGCCCTGAACCTGGGCAAGCAGGTGCCTGACACGGGCCTGGGCGAGCCGGTGGCCGACCGCACCACGCTTGATTTCCGCATCTTCACGATGAACGTGGATAACTCGCTGGCGGCTGACCAGTGGGTGGCCGTCGGGCCGGCGGGCATTAATAACGGCACCAATCTGCCGTCGACCAATAACCCGCAACTGGGTGGCAGCACGGCCAACAGCGGTGCCGGCCGTGTTTCGACAGTGGCCGTTGACCCAAGCGACACTTCAGGCAACACGGTTTACATTGGTGCCGGCACAGGTGGTGTCTTCAAGACAACCAACTTCCTGACCAACGATGCCCGCGGGCCGATCTGGCAGGACCTGACAGGCTTTGGCCCGACCAACAGCCTGAACTCGGGCACCATTGCGATCTACCCAAGAAACAGTGATCCTGGCCAGTCAATCGTGCTTGTGGGCACAGGCGAGCCTGGCATGCTAAATCCGCCCGGCTATGGCCAGACTTACACGCCCAATACCGCAGCCGGTGTAGGTGTGCTGATCTCGCCTGATGGCGGCAAGTCGTGGAAGATTCTCGACAGCACCACGAATTACGATGCCGCCGGCAATTATCTGCCACTGACGAGCCCGGCACGCAACCATCTCTTCCTGGGTTCGACAATTCAGAAGATTGTGGTTGACCCACGGCCAACGACAACCGGCGAAACGATCATTTACATGGCCGTTTACAACCCGGCCACGCCCAATGCCAACGGCTTGTGGAAGTCGATGGATACAGGCCGCTCGTGGACACTCTCGCGGGCTGGTGCTGCCACAGATATCACGCTTGATCCTTCCTCGGGTGTGGTCAACGCGATTTCGAACCCGTCGGGCAACCTGCAGATTGCTTATGCCGCCTTCCAGGGTGAAGGCGTGTTTCTGAGCAATAATCGTGGTGTATCGTGGACACTGATGGCCGGTGGCGTGGGCAACCCGCTGTGGCGTTCGTCGAATGCCAATAATGTTAACACGCTCAATAATCCATCGCCCAATGGTGGTTTTGGCCGCATATTGCTGGCCAAGCCTTATCTGACCGGCAATGCCACGCAGGATCTGCTTTATTCCGGCTGGCTTTATGCGGTTGTGGCCAACACTGGCAACAACGGCATTCAGGGTGTTTATGTCACCAAGAACTTCGGCCAGAACTGGACGAAGATTGCCATTCGCACGCTTGTGCCGCTCAATGGCGGGCAGCGATCAGTGCCGATCAACAGTAATTCAGGCACGCAGGATTACAATTTTGGGTTTAACGAGTCAGATTATGCCGAATCGCTGACGATCGACCCGACGAACCCGAACGTGATCTATCTGGGCGGTGCCTTTGGTGGTATTGGTGGCGGCCAGCCCGAGAGCATGATTCGCGTTGAGATTTCTCGGCTGTCAGACAGTAATGCCTTCTATATGGGCAACTTCGGCGACGACGGCGGCCTGCCGATGATGAACACGACAAACATCATTGGTCTGACTGACCCTGTTAATAATAACCCGTCAACATTCCCGCCACCGCCACCTTACGACCCGCGGATTGCCGGCTTCAGCGCTTATACGAACATGTATAAGGATCCGCAGAAGCCACTGGCCAATAACAGCTCGATTCCCGTGAATAACGTGGTCTCGATTGGCAATGCCGGTAATGGTGCCCGCTGGGTGCCGATGGGCAATAACCCTTCGGATATCAGCTTCGGCAACTCGCTGCTGGGCAATTTTGCCGCCGTTGATGCCGGCAGCAATGCATACGGTGCTAACAGCATCCAGCAGTTGGTAACAACGGTTGACCCACTGACAGGCCGCACCCGCGTGATTGCGGTGACCAATAACGGTATTTTCAGTGGCCTTGACAAGGGCGATGGCACGCTGATCCGCTCGATCGGCAACCAGGTGAATAACAGCGGCACCGAAGGCAATGTGCCCGTGCCAACCGGTAGCCGTAATGGCAACATTCAATCGGCCCAGATTTATGCTGCGGCTTCACAGCCGTCAGATATTGCCGCCCAGGTTTCGGGTGCTCTCTTCTTCGCCCAGACGCAGCGTAATGGCTTCCCGCAGTCAACGGTGAACATTCTTGACACGGGTAACGTGACCTGGGATGTTCCGCTTATTCCATTAATTGGTGCGCCCATTCAGCAGCTTGGCGGCGGGTCTGACGTTCAGACCAACCCCAATGGCGGTGTTTATGATGCCCAGGGCAACATTGACGCAACCAGCATGCTTTATCAGTGGGACTGGCCTCTCGCCAGCCTGAATTCCAACACCAACTTCTTCCAGGTTGGGCAGAATTATGGCACGGGTGTGGGCCGTACCTTTGGCCTCTTCCAGACCAATAATCCGAATTGGCCCGATAACCAGTGGCCAATTCAGGACGGCTACAAGTTCGCCATTAACCCGATCAACAGCGCCCAGCTTTTGATCGGCTCAAACGGTGGCCGCGTTTTCGCCACCAATAATAACGGCCAGTTCTGGCTGCCTGTGGCCGAGCCAGGCACAACCGGCAGTCGTGCATCGGCCCTGGCCTATGGTGCGCCACAAACCAGCGACTCGACAGCCGACACGAACTTTTATCTTTTCGTCGGCACCGCCGGCGGTCGCCTGCTGGTCACCTTTAACGGTGGTGGTACATGGGCAGACAAGTCAAACGGGCTTGATGGCACACAGATCCAGCGGATTGTGCCGAACCCTGAACGTGGAAGCCGCGAAGCCTATGTAATTACCCAGAGGGGTATTTACTGGAAGGCTGACATGAATGACACCACGGCCTTCACGAATATCACCGGTAATCTCTATTCGCTCACGTCGAACGCCTATGGCGACCCGACGATGAACTTCAACCTGATGCAGTCCGCCCAGAACCCGCTGAATGCCCTGGTGGTTGACTGGCGATACCTGATTCCTGACAGCCTGGCCAACCCGACCGGCCCGAATCACCCGATTCTTTATGTAGCCGGCAAGGCGGGTGTGTTCCGCTCGATGGACAAGGGTATCACCTGGGTGCAGTTCCCGCCGATTTCCGACGGTGCATCGAAGGAAGGCGGCTATCTGCCGAATGTGATCGTGACCGATCTGGATATTGTCACTGGCAATATCGACCCCGCCACAGGCCGCGCCAACATGCGTGCCACGGTGATCGACCCGAACACAGGCCAGCCCACCACAGCCCTTGGCCCGAACATTCTGCTGGCCAGCACCTGGGGCCGTGGCGCTTATGCCATTCGCCTTTCGCCGGTGATCTTCCAGCAGTCGGTGGCCATGTCGGCGGTTGATCCGAAATACTCCACCGCTGGCATTAACCCGGGTGGCATTGGCGGCTCTGACTCCGGCTTCATCGCCAATTCAGGCGTTGCCACCGTTGACCCGCTGGGCCGCACCACGGCTGATAACGGTGTGGTGGTGGTGGACCGCTTCACCAATATCCTTCGGCCTTACTTCAACGGCATTTCCGAGCAATCAGCCTTCGGCAATGTTGTGACCGTCAACCTTTATGACCTGACGGCCTTCCAGCCTTCCGACTATGTCGATGGCAATATCCCCGTAGGTGCCCCGCTGATTGGCACCGGCACAACCGACGCCCGCGGCTTCTTCTCGGTTCAGGTGAACGCCGGCTACTTCAAGGCCGATGGTTCAACCGATGGCCTGAAGACGATTGGCCTGCAGGCGGTGAACCAGTCGAGCACGATTGGCAACATTGCGACGATTCAGTATCGTCTCGACACCACGCCCGATGCCGCGCCGGCTCAGCCGATCCTGCTGGATAACACCTCGCTGGATAACCCGCCCGACACCTTCACCACGTTCAAGCAGCCGCGTATCACCATCAACGGCACGCAGACGATCTTCGCCCCCGTGCCCGGCGTGACGGTGCCCGTGCTGCCCGCCTTCGTACGGCTTTATCGTGGCCCGGTTGACCCGACCGACTACTTCAAGAGAGCCGTGGCCGCTGGTGCGGTAACGCCCAATGCCACCGACCCGACTCAGTACACCATCACCCTGCAGGACAAGGGCCTTGATCTTTCGCCCACCGGCCTGCCTGATGGCGTTTACACCTACTATGCCGTGGCTTTTGATGCCTCGGGCAATCCATCCGGTGCCAGCCAGGCCCTGACGATCACGGTTGATACCACGGTGCCACTGGCCCCGACCGGTATCGCGCTTGTGAACAACACCGATGTCTATCCGGCCAATGGCCTGAGCGTGACCAACACGCCACCGCCCACGCTGACGATCTCGGGCATTGAGCCGAAGCCAGGCTACAAGACCTATGGCAACAAGGTCATTCTGTATCGCAACGGCGTGCAGGTGACGACCTTCAACCCGCCATCGCCTGGCGACCGCGTAACAGGCACGAACACCTTCGTGACACTGACGGATACCACCAACCTGACTGACGGCGTGTATGTCTATACCGCCACCCAGACAGACCTGGCCGGTAACGTGAGCCCGCTTTCGGCACCGCTGACGGTTGTCATCGACACCAAGGCCCCAACGGCCCCGACAGTCTCGGCCCTGACGAATAACACGTCAAATGTGCCGCCTCTGCCGGGCACCAACACGCCACCGCCACAGCTGACCATCACAGGCATTGACCAGTTTGCTGATACCTTGCAGGTGCCGGCCGGCCAGCCAGGTGCCACGGTATATCTCTACCGCGATGGCACTCTTGTGAACACGGTGGCGATTGTCAGCCCGAACTCATCCGCCGTGATTGTTGACCCGACATTCACCGGCCTGCCTGATGGCACCTATGTTTACACGGCATCGCAGCGTGATGTTGCCGGCAACCTGAGCACGGTTTCGGCCGGCTTCTCGATTATTGTCGATACCACTGCACCAACGGCCCCGACCGGGCTGACACTCGTCAGCGATACGGGTATCCCGGGCGACAACATCACCAACAATAACAAACCGACATTCTCGGCCAACGGGCTTGATCAGAATGTCGGCACCACACCGATTCCAGTCGGTGCCGCCGGCGGCCCAACCCTGATCCTCTACCGCAATGGTGCCGAGGTGGCCCGCAAGGTTGTCACTGGCCAGGTGACCTCGGCCCAGATTCAGGATCCGGGCCCGGTTCCTGATGGCAGCTATTCCTACAGCGTGAACCAGATTGACGCTGTGGGCAATGTCTCGCCCCTGGGCGGAGCGATCACAGTCACCATCGACACCACCACACCTGCCCAGCCATCGGCCCCTGTGCTGTATCCGGCAGATGATTCGGGCGTGCCTGGCGACAACCTGACAAACGTGGTTCGCCCACGGCTTCAGGGCCAGACTCAGGCGAATTACCTTGTCCGGTTCTATGAGCTCATCAATGGTGTGCCTGTGCTGCTTGGCTCGAAGCGGGCCAACCCGCTGGGCAACAATTCGCCGCTGACCAACCCCGGCCAGTATCTCTTCCAGGTGCCCACGCCTCTGGCTGATGGCCCGCACACGTTCTATGTGACGGTGGAAAACGTGGCTGGTACGGTGTCGGCACCAAGCCCGACGCTGACGATCACGATTGACACCCGCATTCCAAACGTGCCGCCACCGACGATCAACCTTGATCCACGTGACGACTCGGGCTCGGTTGGCGACAACATCACCAATATCCGTCGCCCCCGCTTCTTCGGCAATGCCGAGAAGAATCAGGCCGTTGATCTGCTGATCAAGGACACAGCCAACCCGCTGGCCACGTTTGTCGTCTATGCCAGCGTTGTGGCCAATTCGACCAACACCTACAGCGTTCAGGTTCCGCCTGACAAGCCACTGGCCGACGGCGTCTATATTGTCATGGCCCAGGTTCGCACCGTGGCCGGCAATGTGGCCAATTCGAACCAGATCACGCTGACGGTTGACGCCACCGCACCGGCCGCACCGCCTGCCCCGATGCTCAAGGCAACGGACGACACGGGCATTGCCGGCGACTACATCACCGCCAACCGCCGGCCGACGTTTGTCAGCTCGGCACCAATCACGTCGTCGCCTGCCGGCACGCGTGTTGAACTGGTTAACAGCAAGGGTCAGGTGATTGGCACCGGCGTTCTCGACGCCAGCGGCCAATACTCCATCCAGCTGGCCCAGGCCCTTTATAACGGCACGATTGGTATCAGTGCCCGGCTGATTGACGCTGCGGGCAATCGCAGTGGCTCATCGCCATCAATCCTGGTCACGATCATCACCGTGCCCGACGATTACAACGGCGACGGCCGCTCAGATTATCCGCTTTATGATCGCAGCACCAACTCGCTGAAGGTTCTGCTTTCCAACAGCACTGATACCGCCCCGGTTTATGTCACGGCTGCCTTCGCTGTGCCAGCCACCAGCCAGATCATTCCGGTCTCTGGCGACTTCGACGGCGATGGCAAATATGACCCGGCCGTCTATGACCAGACGACTGGCACTTACCACATCCACCGAACAACCTTCGGGCCAGCGGTTCTTCAGTTTGCCGGCACTTCCGCTGGCGAACTGCCCTACCCGGCTGATTTCGACGGCGACGGAACCACCGACCCGGCGATTTACAACCCGGTCAACCAGCTTTGGACATATGTCCTCAGCACATCGACCGGCGTATTCACCAAGGCCTTCGGCGTGCCCGGTGCCGAGCCTCTGCCAGCCGACTACAGCGGCGACGGCAAGGCCGACTTTGGCGTGACCTATGTCGCTGACGGCAAACGCTATTTCGAGTATCTCGATTCGTCAACCAATGCCCGCACAACCGTGCAGCTTGGTGGCCCCAACTCAATTCCAGTCCCTGCCGACTATAACCTTGACTTCAAGGCTGATGTGGCTGTGGCTGAACCCGTCAATGGCAAGATGATCTGGTCGATCCGCCAGGTTGACCCTGCCGACCCAACCAAGTTCATCACTGTCACCAGCGAATTTGGTCTGGCGACCGATATTCCGACACCTGATGACTACAACGGCGATGGCAAGGCAGAACTCTCTGTCTATACGCCAATGAAGCAGGACCCAGTCAACGCCAATGCCACCATCGGCGGCGTGTGGTCTTACCTTGACAGTTCGCAGACTCCGCCTGTCACCGTTAACCGCAACTTTGGCATCGTGGGCGGCGTGGCCGTCAACAGCCCTCTGCAGTTCCGTCTGGCTCCTGTCCCCGTCCCCAATAATGGTGGTGGAACAGGTGGCACCGGCACGGGAACCGGCGGCACGGGTGGCACAGGCGGAACAGGCACCGGCACCGGGACTGGAACCGGCACGGGAACGGGTGGCAGCAACACGCAGACACCACCACCAGGCACAGGTGGCCCGGCGGGTGGCTCAGGCGGTTCGGGCGGTGCATCAACCAATAATGCCCCGGCAGGTGGCACTGGCACCGGAACGGGCACAGGTAGCACTTCAAACACGAAACTGCCTGTGAAGCTGACGGCTGCACAGCAGAGAGCTGCCAAACTGGCTGCCCAGAAGGCTGCTGCCGCCGCGAAGAAAGCTGCCGCCGCCGCTGCTGCTGCTGCGAAGAAGGCCGCTGCCAAGGGAAACGTTAAAAAATAAGTCAGCCGCCCCTTCACCGGGGCCTGACGCAAATCACCCGACGTGACCTGAAAATACCCTCTTCAGCCACGCTGGGAATCGTTCGATGACCTCGACGCCCCCGGACTTTGTGAATGCCCGCCCCAAAATGGCATTCATGAGGACCGGGGGCGATGTCATTTCGCTTTGTTTGTTCACTCTGAACCGCTTTCCCGGTATCATCTTAAAAAACAACTGACACACCGCACAAATTCGCCGGTCAGGATTCAGCACCATGAAATCACTCTTTGGCCGCTTGCTCTGGCTTTTGGGACTTGCCATTGGCCTGAACCCGCTTTCAGCCGCCGATACGCCCAATATCGTGCTGATTTATGCCGACGATCTGGGCTATGCCGATCTTGGCTGTTTTGGTGGTTCCATACCCACGCCCAACCTCGACCGCATTGCCCGCGAAGGCGTGCGATTCACCGACTTCTATGTCGCCCAGGCTGTCTGTTCCGCCAGCCGCACAGCCCTTCTCACTGGTTGTCTGCCCAATCGGCTTGGCATTCTGGGTGCCCTCGGGCCCAATTCCAACAATGGCATTAACGCGGCTGAAACTACCTTGGCTGAAGGCCTGAAGGCCAAGGGCTATGCCACGGCCATCTACGGCAAGTGGCACCTGGGCCATCACCCGCAGTTTTTGCCCACCAATCACGGCTTCGACGAATACTATGGCCTGCCCTATTCCAACGACATGTGGCCCCGCCACCCTTCCGCCAAGCCAGGCGCCTATCCGGCATTGCCCCTGATCGACGGCCTTTCGGTAATCGCCCGCAACCCTGATCAATCACTGCTGACCACTTCCTACACCAGTCATGCTGTCAGCTTTATCAACCGCCACAAGTCAGAGCCATTCTTCGTTTATCTGCCTCATTCCATGCCGCATGTGCCGCTTTTTGTCTCGGCCCAGGGCAATGGGGCCACCGGCAAGGGGCTTTACAACGATGTTATTACCGAGATCGACCGCGGCGTTGGCCTCATTCTTGATACCCTCAAGGCGAACGGGCTTGAAGAAAAGACGCTTGTCATTTTCACCAGCGATAACGGCCCCTGGCTCTCGTATGGCGACCACGCCGGTTCAGCCAAGCCCCTGCGTGAAGGCAAGGGAACAACCTTTGAAGGCGGCGTGCGTGTGCCCTTTGTGGCCAAATGGCCGCAGAAGATCAAGCCCGGCAGCGTGATCACCCAGCCCGCCATGACGATTGACATTCTGCCGACACTGATGACGATTGTTGACAACAACTGGAAGCCCAGCCCCGATCGACCGATTGACGGCCTGGACATCCGCCCCTTGCTCTTCGGCGATACTTCGGTGAAAACCCCGCACGAGGCCTTTTATTTCTTCTGGGGTAATCAGCTTCAGGCCGTGCGTGTGGGCGACTGGAAACTGCATTTCCCGCACGAATATCAGTCGATTGAAGGCCGCCCGCAAGCCACGGGCGGCAAGCCGGTGGGCTATGCCAAAAAAGAGACGGGGCTGGCTCTTTATAACCTGCGAAACGACATTGCCGAGACAACGAACCTGATCGACAAAGAAGAAGCGGTTGCCGAGCTGATCAAGGTCAGGGCCGACGAAATACGGGCCCAACTGGGCGACACCAACACCGGCCAGAAGGGCTCGGCCCTGCGTGAGCCGGGCCGATTCAAGCCCAAAGCCGGCGAATAAAAGCAGGATCGTCACATCAGCATATGAATACCCAGCCCATTGATCTGAAAAAGCTTCGCGTTTTTCCGCTGGCCGATCGCAAGAGCCTGACACAAGTCAGTGATATTCTGCTTGACCCCGATGCCCCGCCGCCAGCCGTGCCTGATGACGTGGCACGCACGCTTGACCGCTGCGCTGCTGATATCCGTTCAGCCCGGGCCCGTGGCGCGGCCGTAATGCTCATTTACGGGGCACACCTGCTGCGAAACGGCACAGCACACATTCTTGACCGCCTGATGGGCCGTGGCCTGCTTACCCACCTGGCCACTAACGGCGCAGGCACCATTCACGACTGGGAATATGCCTGGCTGGGCCGATCAACCGAATCTGTTCGGGAAAATGTCGCCACCGGCACCTTCGGCGCCTGGGATGAAACCGGCCGCAACATTCACTTGGCCCTGATGTCAGGCGCCCTTCGTGGTGAAGGCTATGGCCAGGCCCTGGGCCGCTATATCACTGAAGACGGCACCACGCTGCCAACCGCTGAAGAACTTGCCCGACTTATTGCCGCCGAGCCCGCCAGCCCGCTTGCCCCAGCCCGGGCCGACCTGCTTCAGGCCATGGTTCAGCTTGAGATTCCGCCTGGGCGGGTGAATGTGCGACACCCGAACAAGCATGCGTCAATCATTGCATCAGCATATCAGCATAAGACACCGATGACGGTACACCCCGGCATTGGCTATGACATTATCACCTGCCACCCGATTTTCTCGGGGGCGGTGATTGGCCGTGCCGCAGGCCTTGATTTTCAGCTCTTTTCCGGATCGGTTGAAAACCTTGACGGTGGCGTGGTGCTTTCCGTCGGTTCGGCGATCATGGGCCCGCAGGTTTTCGAAAAGAGCCTTTCCTGCGTGAATAATCTGCGGCTTCAGGCGGGTCGGCCGATTGTCAGCGGCCACAGTATTTATGTGGTTGATATGCAGGATGGCGGCGGCTGGGACTGGACCACCGGCGAGCCACCCAAAACCAACCCGGCCTATTATCTTCGCTTCTGCAAGAGCTATGCCCGCATGGGCGGCACCATGCACTATGCCCAGGCCGATAATGCGGCTTTCATTGCCGGCCTGCATGAGAGGCTTGGTTAAATCACTTATTCGCCAGGAATGAACGGCCTGCGAGCCGATTCGGCCGATTTTCTGACAAGGTCGCGAAAGGCCGAGTCACCTTCTAAAAGCTCGTTTACCAGAGATTCAGGCTCTTCATTCGATTCAAGAGGTTGAATTGCAACAAGGCGGTGATCAGGTAATTCAATGACCACCGGATGGCCTGAATCACAGCATCTGGCAAGTATATCTGTTGCCTCATTCTGAAGACGACTGACCGGAATCACTTCGATGCCCATGGAATTCCTCGCCTTCGACGATAAGCCTGTTACCATCCTTGATGCCGACAAGCAATAAGATCACTTCTGTATTCATGATATCAACATTATACAGAACACGGAAACGTTGAACGCGAAGCTCGTATTGAGCCAACGGGTTTGGCCTCAATTTAAGTATGGCGTTACTCTCAACGGTTGGCTGCTCAACAAGTCTTGCGAGTATTGCCGACTCAACGATCTTCCTGTCACGAACAGACAAAGCCCGTAAATGCTCTTCAGCAATTCGTGTAATGCTTATATTGTATGCCATTTCATCCAGAAAGATATGACCCTGCTTTTGGTGATGTTATCAATATACAGAAGTCGTTCAGAATCTTCACCAATCACAATATCAGATCCCTTTTGTTAAGCCATTTCCTTTGGTTGTGGAATCAATCATTGTTATGATGTTGACAAACACAATCACAATAGCTTGATCGATAGAAACTCTGTCAGATGACTCCCGAACGCTACTTCGAAATAACATCGAAATACAATTCCCTGAAAGTCGCCGTGATCGGTGATTTCTGCCTTGATCGCTATCTTGAAATTGATACGTCCAGAACCGAAATATCCATTGAAACAGGTCTCCCGGTTTATAATGTCACGAATGTTCGTGCCCAGCCTGGTGGGGCCGGCACCATTGTGAATAATCTGGTGGCGCTGGGTGTCGGCACTATTTTACCCGTGTCGTTTTGTGGCGATGATGGCGAAGGCTACGAGCTGCGTTGGGCCCTGGGCCGGTTGCCGGGGCTTGATCTGAGCCACTTTTTAACAACACCCCTGCGCCGCACTTTCACCTATTGCAAACCGCTTTTAATGCACCCTGGCCGGCCGCCCGAGGAACTCAACCGGCTTGACAGCAAGAACTGGACAGGTACACCCGCCGAAATGGAATTGCAATTGGCCGATTCAGTGCGAAAGGTCGCCAGCCAGGCTGATGCGCTGATCTTTCTGGTGCAGGTGGACAGGCCTGAAACTGGCGTGATCACGCAGGGCCTTCTCAAGGTTATCGACGAGATTTCACGCCAGTATCCCGATAAGCCGATGCTGGCCGACTCCCGTCAGAGCCTGAAAGGCTGGCCGCCCGTCTCATACAAGATGAATGCTGCTGAACTGGCTGCCCTTCTGGGCCAACCGGCTGAAATGCAATTAAGTGATATTGCCGCAGCCGGTGCGGAAATGGCAAAACAGAACCGCCGGCCGGTTTTTATTTCATTATCGGAAAAAGGCATTATGGCGGCGGAAAGCTCGGGCCAGGCCTTTCACACACCTGCCCTGCCTCTGCGAGGGGCAATTGATATTGTCGGGGCGGGCGATTGTGTCACCGCCAATCTGGCCTCGGCCCTGGCCTCATCGGCCACTCTTCAGGAATCGATTGAAATTGCCGCCGCGGCCTCAAGCCATGTGATTCATCAATTAGGCACCACCGGCACGGCCAGCGTGGCGGAAATCAGGCTTTTGCTTGGTTTGTGAATGCCATTTCTTTAACAACATCGCCAGCCACATTCGGCAGCCGCGACTGTGGTTTTCTCTCTCGTTGCATTTCCGCCATCATTTGCATTTCAAATGATGGATCGGGCCTGATAAATCGGCTGAATCCTTCTTCCGGCTCAACCCGGCCCACCGAATAACACGGCTCGTCGCGGGTCACAATCACCGGCATGTCATGTTCCAGCATGGCCGCCGCCGTGCCGCTCTTGCCAATCAGGCTCAGTGGTGAAGTGGCGATCGCAAAGTCGGCTGAATTCATCAGGGCCGAGACTCTTTCCGCGTCCATCCGCCCCAGCGCATGAAATGCAACCTCCGACTGATATCTCTCAACCATCGCCTGCCACACCGCCACACCCCTGCCCTGACTACCGGCAGAAACAATCAGCGGCTTTTTATTTAATTTCTCAGCCAGTGCAATCATCATCGGTAAAAGCGGTTCCGGCAACCATTCCGGATGAATGGAACCAAATATCAGAAATGAAATGCAATTCATTTGTGATTCAAGCCACGCGTCTTTCGCAGCATTCACCGGAATATTGCCAAATAGCGGCAACACCTTCGCCTTCTGGCCAATTCGCTGCAAGAGTCTGACATAAGCCGGATTACTCACATGCACCACAGCGGGCCTGAGCTGATGCAGAAATCGCTTGTAATTCCACTGTTGAAGCGTGCCCAGCAGGTAAGTTTTCAAGTCGGCCGGGCGACTAATACCCGTCCAGAGTTCATGCGACATCAGCTCAACCGGCCTGTTTCCCGCTATCGTGCGAATCGCCCGCCCGATATTCAGCGGCAGGCCATACCGGCCAAAGCTGAAACAGACATATTGAAAACTGATAAAGTCCGGATTAAACCGGTCAATCACGTCGCGGGCCTTTTCAATTCGCTCGGCTAAATGAAAGTTGCCTGATGCTTCCGGGCCTGTATTTCCCGGCAAATACTTCAGCCACTGGCCTGATTGCTGCATCAGCCCGATGATAAGAACCTTATGCCCCTGTCGCACCAGTTCATCGGCCAGAAGCCGCGAATAATCTGCCACGCCATCGCCCGTGATTTCAATATCGGCAGTGATGATGGCAATTCGGCTCATTGTATTTCAATCTTTTATCAGTTTATCAAGTTCACGAACATAATGTGACCAGCTGTATTTAGCCAGAAATGCCGCACGCGATTGCATTATCTCGGGCTCAGGCAGAACCCGACTTCTATCGATCATCTGCCGGGCAGTTTCCACAAATCCCTGAAGCTGGCCAGGCGGCGTATATTCAGCGAAATGGCCGCCCACCTCACGCAGAACCGGCAGATCACTCGCCAGCACGTTCGCCCCACAGCTTAAGGCCTCAACCAGTGGCAAGCCAAAGCCTTCAGCGTCGGATGTAATTAAGACAAGCGATGCGGCTCGATAAATGGCGGCAATTTCATCACGATTCAGGCGCGGCATAACCTGAAAACTGTCGTTCAGGCTTTTTTCTGCAAGCACGGCTTTCTGAATTTCATTAAAGTCGCCACCGATTCGAATGCATGTCAGGCCTGGGTAATACTTCTTAAGCTGTTCAATGATATCAATCAGCAGATCAATGCGTTTTCTTGGCGTGTTGGTGCCGACATGCACCAGAACTGGCCATTTCTCTGTGATATTCGCTTTTAATGGATGAGTTGCATTATCGCCGAGGAATTGAAACTCAGGGGCGGTGCCATTATGTAATGTCTGTATTTTCTCACCGCTGATTTTCCAGTGCTCTACAAGCTCGCTGCGAACCATGTCAGATACCGTAATTATTTTATCTACGGCCTGAATACCCTCATATATTGGCTTGGCGAACCATTGTTGTAACAGGCTTCGAACCGATCGGGTTTTATGGAAAAGTGGTTTTATGGCGTCGGTATCATGGCAGATGACAATGGTTTTGATATTGCACTTTTTCAGCAGCCTCACAACATGGGCATAGGAATGATCAACCACCAGCGCTGCCTGATATTCTTTATTGGCAATGGCTTTATTGATGCCTCGCGTTAATACAATCCGCCGATTGATGAATCGATCGATATTCCAGGCCAGTCGGCTGCTGGAAAGGCGTGAGAATAACCGAAAATATGCCGGTGTGATTCGATCAACGCAAATGCAATCGGCCAGTTCGACTCTGATATGAATTTCAATCATATCAGCGATGAGGTTCATGCTCTCCCAGTTTTCTTCGGGAAAGTCGGCAATCATAGCAAGCTGAATGGGCCTCGGTGATTTCATCGCGGCACCCGCCAGACCTGCATCAGACTGTTGCCGGTCTCAACTGGCAGGGCTTTTAATCGCGATTGCAATTCAACAAAGATCGCTGAAGGCTGTTGGTCGGGCGCATTGGGCGAAAAGGCAAGATAAACCGGCGTGCCGCTGTGCAGGCGTTGCTGCAAAACTTGCTCGTCATAGCTCCGGTTCGACTGAAATGTCACCTGATGAGGCTCATAATCGGGCTGATCGGCCCTGTAAATGCCCACCAGCTTGTGCACCAGCCCCTCAGTCAGCAGAAATCCGCCAGAAGTTGCTGAATTTAACAGGGCCTGCCGCCTTTGTGCGTAATCAACCAGCCGGGTCTGATGCCTGTCAAATATTGCAAAAGTAAGCATTGAACCCATCAGCAGAAACAGAATTCCTGTGAACTTATCAAGGCGATGAAACCGGGCCAGAATGGGCGCGAATCGCTGAACGACCTGTGAATAGCCGATTATCCATGCCGGCAATGCCACCTGCATCAGTCGAAGGCCGATGATATCAGTCTGCAGCCGGCTTGGTGAGGAATCATGAAAATAATAGCAGCCAAGCATTGCCAGAAACGACAGGCAGACGGCCGGAATTGCCGCATTCTGCCGATTCAGCAGCAGAAAAGGGGCGAAAAACATGAGCGGCCAGAAAAGGCTGAGCGATTCGGCATAGAATGGCAATTGCCCGGCCAGGTATTTCAGCGAAAAGAGCCCCCGGCCCGCAGAAAAGGGGTCGAGCAGCGAACCATAAGCCACCAGATTAAACGCCAGCAACGGCAGGGCCGACACCAGGCAAGCCAGGGCGAAAAGCAGGCAATCTTTGGGCCGACTATTTTTCAGGTAAACCACCATGCACAGGCCCGGCGCGGCGGCCGCCGCGTGGTGCCGCATGGTGGCGGCCAGCCCCACCCCCAACCCGGCCAGGCAGAGATCGCGCCGGGTGATTGTTCCATTCTGACAAAAGGCATATACCGCCAGCAGAAGCCCTGTGCCAGCAGCGGCATCGGCCGTGATGGTACGGCTGTAAATGAGCAATGTGGGATGAAAAAGCACAAGCAAAGCCAGATTCTGTGGCAAGTTCATCCGGCGAAGTGTGGCCGAAGCCAGTAGAACGAGACCAGCGTGGAGAAAGATTCCTGATATGAATATCGCCTGATAGCCGCCCGCCATGTAAAACGGCAACGTTGCAAAAGAGCGGCCGGGGTGGCGAATGGGCAGATGTCGGCCGCCAATGGGCATGAGGTCGCCCAAGTGGATGGAAAGGCCGGCCCCTTCGGCGGAAAGTGCCCCACGAGACCAGAAAATCGCCTGATTGACAAAGCCCTGCTCGTCTTCAATGCCGCAAATGGGCGGGTAAAAGAGAAGAAAGATCAGCAAATAGAGGGCCAGGCCGGCAGCGATCAGTCGTGTCATAGGTCTGTCGGACGCCTCTGGCCGATTTGCATGAAAAACAGTCCATCGCATTTTAGCACATAATTTTTTGAATTTATTTCTGTCATTTTTAACAACTTTACGGCCAGTTCTGGCGTCAATTTTCTGATTCATTTGTTTGGCATTGTTATTTATGTTGAATATATCAAACAATATAGCGATGGTTGTCGGAAAAAAGCCCCTGAAGTCACATCTTGCATAATTTTGCGTAAATTCCCAGCAGTGGTGGCTTCGTAAAAGCAACACTATCTTGTCAGGGGCTTTCGGATACGATTCAATACATGAGTCGGCATTAAGGCTGTATTGTTTCGAATGAGGCCGGGAATGACCGTGGCAGATGCATAAATTCGGTCATGATTGAGGCGTTTCGATGGACCCGTTTGATTTCCCCGAGATGAAACCTGAGAAACTGCCCGAACTGGCATCGCGTTCGGCCGGTGGTTCATCGAACCGGAATGCCATTCGAGTGCCTCGTTCCAGGCAGGCGGGCTGGGTTCAGGTTCGGGCCATGGTGCGAGTCGCCCCGCCCGGCGAAGAGAGCTGGAGCCTGGTCGAACTGAATCGACCACATGCTCTGATTGGTCGAAAGCCGGGCTGTGATATCACCATTGCCCATAACGACCTTGAAACATCACACGTTTATTTGCACTTTGATGAAAACGGCTGCTATGCGATTGACCTGCGAACCCGCAGCGGCATGCGTGTGAACAGCCGGGCCGTGACACATTCGCCGATTTACCCTGGCGACGTGATTGAAGCCGGCGGTTATCGGATTCAGCTTGATGGCTTGATTATTAATAGCCAGCCTGTGCTGCGTGGCGATTATGGCCCGAGCCCTCTTTCACGTGAAAGTGCCCGGGGCTGTGTGGGTGTGAAGCTGCGGGCCATATCGGGCAGCGCGGCCGACTGGACAATAAACAGCCGCATTGCCTTTGTGGGGCGTGATGCCTCGTGTGCCGTTTCACTTTCATCGAATCCCGCAGCCAGTCGGATTCATGGTGTTTTGGTGCGATCAGCCAACCAGGTGCATTTTGTGGACCTGATAAGCCGGGGCACGCATGTCAATGGCGAGCACATTCACAACACATGCTGTGAGATTTATCAAAGCGATGTGATTTCGGTAGGTCGTCGGGGGCTGGTCGTTCAGCGAGATGACCAGGCATATCAGGGTCAGACGCCAAATCTGCCTGAAGTGGCTTCAAGACATGCACAGACGCAAGAAGCGCAGGGCGGAACATCGGGTGAAGTGACGACGGTTCTGGCTTCGCTGTTGAACCGGATTCAGACACAGCATGATGCCGCGCTTGATCGACAGAACGAGCTTCAGGTGGCAATGGCCCAGCTCTTGCGACAGGTGCAGAACGAACAGGCCCGGATTCTGGAAACTCATCTGGGCCGGATCCAGCAGATGGATAGCGAAATTGCGGCCCTTAAGGCGCAAATCGCCGGTGGTGACCCAGGCCAGAAAAGATTGGCAGGGCCAGCGGTGGAAAGGTCGCCAATTCCATCAGAACCAACGATGGCACCGCCAACACAGGCAGAAGCCGTACCGCAGAAACCTGCCAAGCCCATTAACTTCAAAAGGATTAAGTCAAAACAGTCTGATGAGGCCGTGGATACGCCGGAATACACCGCAGCGTGGCTGATGGATAAAGTCAGCCAGCTTGAGAGCGAACAGACAAGCACCTGGCGTGATTTGCTGGGACGGATACGCGGTAAGTAATCTTATTGAAATGAATTCAGCAATTTAAAAGAATTAATGTGCAGGTAACAAAAAAACCCCTGAAGTCTCTTCAGGGGTTTGATTGAAAGATGCCGGCAATGACCGACTTTCGCGCATAAAGCACTATCATAGGCCCGACGGGCTTAACGGCCGTGTTCGGAATGGGAACGGGTGTGACTCCGCCGGTATGGTCGCCGACAAATTACCAATCAGGTATAGTTTCAACCTGAGTGGTAAGTATGATTTGTGAAACGAGTCACGAAGGGGACGTGTACTAATTCAGAATCGCAGAAATGCGAAACTGCCATACGATGAAACAAGTTCTCTGGAGAACCATTCGCTGATCCAGACTCGAGAAAGTCGAGTCGGGGTGGTCAAGCGATTGGCTGTTAGGACCGGTAAGCTGAGACGATCACTCGCCTTACACGCCCGGCCTATCGACCTGGTAGTCTTCCAGGAGCCTTCATCTTTCGAAAGGAAACCTCGTCTTAGAGTGGACTTCACGCTTAGATGCTTTCAGCGTTTATTCTTTCCCGACCTAGCTACCCAGCGCTGCCCCTAGCGGAACAACTGGCACACCAGAGGTCGGTCCTTCCCAATCCTCTCGTACTAGGGAAGAATCTCTTCAAGTTTCCTACGCCCACGACAGATAGGGACCGACCTGTCTCACGACGGTCTGAACCCAGCTCGCGTACCGCTTTCATTGGCGAACAGCCAAACCCTTGGGACCTTCTTCAGCCCCAGGATGCGATGAGCCGACATCGAGGTGCCAAACCTCCCCGCCGCTGTGGACGCTCGGGGGAGATAAGCCTGTTATCCCCGGAGTACCTTTTATCTGTTGAGCGACGGCCATTCCATATTGGACCGCCGGATCACTAACGCCGACTTTCGTCTCTGCTCGTCTTATAGGACTCGCAGTCAGGCACCCTTATACGTTTGCGCTCGTGTTGCCAGATTGCCGACCTGGCCGAGGGTACCATTGCACTCCTCCGTTACTCTTTAGGAGGAGACCGCCCCAGTCAAACTGCCCGATGATCACGGTCCCGGTTGTTGTAGCAACCGGTGAGGATGAACGCACATTCAGGGTGGTATTTCACCATTGGCTCCCTGACGGCTGGCGCCGCCAGATCATAGCCTCCCACCTATCCTACACAGAATAAACATTCACCCAATGACAACCTGCAGTAAAGGTTCACGGGGTCTTTCCGTCTAATCGCGGGTACGTGGCATCTTCACCACGGCTACAGTTTCACCGGGTCTCCCGTGGAGACAGTGCTCCAGTCGTTACGCCATTCATGCAGGTCGGAACTTCATGTAAACTCCCTTGTTACCAAGGGCATAGACTATACGTTCATCTGAGAAAAGAGTGAGTTGAGTATCTCACTTTCAGTGTATTTCCGCTTTCCTGATGGATTCATCTTCATTGCTATCCGAACTATCAGTTGAAAACCTTCACTATCAAGGTGTCTTTTGTCATAAATCAGGCAACAGACTTGGTCGAAATATTCGACGTCTTTCTGTTTCGATGTGACAAGAGGGTATGAACGAAAATGGGGAATTATAACTTCCACCAAATCCTGAACAGTACGCACCTCATATTTGAGAGTTTTGTCTGATCGATCAGGACGGATGAAACCACATTTCCAAATCTTTTGAAGTATGAAGAGAAGTTCTGATCGATCAGCATTTTGGCTGACCGAAAAACTTGGTCTGACTTCCCAACCAAAACGATGGCGTTTGCTTGGTTGAAAAGAGACACAAAAACACCCTTCACCGTCAACATATCCAGATATGTAGCTTAACAAGTCCATCGTGAAAGTCTCAGAGCCGGCGTGTTATGGCTTTTCAGGGCCATCTGAGGTTCTCAGGCCTCAAGTCGTTACGGGATTCCAAGATTGTAACATCTTGGCCTTACCCTCGGTATTACCCACGATTGACCTGCGAGTCATCGTTAGGGCTCCACCGATTTGAGCCGGTTTGCTTGATTACGATCACTCGTAATCGGGGCAATTTCTTACCCGACAAGGAATTTCGCTACCTTAGGACCGTCCACTTTTGTTAATCGCTGTTGAAGCGTACCAGATCATTTCTGCCTGGTTCCTTATGTCGCCACAAGGGTCGGACTATATCATCTCGATTTTATTCGAGTTCGGCGTATAGTCTCTGAGGATTCCGAAGTTAGATGATCGCCATAATCTGATCTTCTGAATATTTACGTTTGCCGCCATCATTCATGTTTCGTCTTAACTCCAGGAGTTTGACGATTCCTTCCCGATGCAGATGAGCACCGTCAGACATAAGAGATTCCATTTGACAGAATATCTCAAAGTCACGTTTTTTCTTTCCGGAGAGGAATTGAAAACGCTGAAAGAAAGGAATGATGTTACGTCGTATGGATTCGATACAGTTTGTCTCGAACATCCAGACGCCATCGCCTTTATACCGGATAGAGCCGCATTGTATTGTGTTCTGAAATGTTTCCAGAATGATTTTGTCTTTCTGTGAGACATTCAGACAAAGCGACACTTTCCAAGGCATTTTGTAGTCGCGACGACGACGAAAGCTGATATTGAAACTGCCTTCACCATCGACGAAACCTGCAAAGTAATACCCAAGTGAATCAGGAATCTGGCATAGATCGATCATCCTAGCCTCGGCCTTTCCTGCTGATTGTCCGCACCGGATGGGTTTTCACTGATCATTGTGACATGATCAAGTACCACCGGATACACCGGAGTTTCCAGCATATAGCCGAATTTGTTCACGGAACTACGTTGGCGGCAGCTTTTGAGGGCTGCTGGTCCTGCCATGTTCATAGTTACGGCCGCCGTTTATCGGGGCTTCGGTCGGCAGCTTTGCTTTCGCTAACCGCCTTCCTTAACCTACCGACACCGAGCAGGCGTCAGACGCTATACATCTTCTTGCGAATTCGCAGCGTCCTGTGTTTTTGATAAACAGTCGCTAGAGCCGATTCTCTGCGGCTCACCTTGCGGTGAGCACCCCTTATCCCGAAGTTACGGGGTCAATTTGCCGAGTTCCTTCACGAGAGTTCTCCCGAACGCCTTTGGATACTCACCTCGCTCACCTGTGTCGGATTACGGTACGGGCAAAACATATTGTCATTACAGGGCTTTTCGTGGCCATGCGTCAGAATGGCTTCCAGAACAATGCTGTCGGCCTTGCGGCACGGGGACGTCTAGCACCCCGACCACTCATCACACGGCGTCCTCTGTAAATCAACCTTTATGCCAGGTGCAGGAATATTAACCTGCTATCCATCGACTACGCTTTTCAGCCTCGTCTTAGGTCCCGACTAACCCTGGGCGGATTGACCTTCCCCAGGAAACCTTGAGCTTTCGGCGGATGGGCTTCCCACCCATCTTATCGTTACTCGTTCCGGCATACGCACTTGCCCACGCTCCAGCAGTCCTTCCGGTCTGCCTTCAACGCCGAGGGCAACGCTCTCCTACCATTCTTACGAATCCGCGACTTCGGCGCGATACTTGAGTCCCCGTCATTTTCGGCGCGGGATGGCTCGACCGGTAAGCTATTACGCACTTTTGAAATGGTGGCTGCTTCTAAGCCAACATCCCGGCTGTCTTAGCGATCCCACTTCCTTTGCCACTTAGTATCGTCTTGGGGGCCTTAATCGGCGGTCTGGGTTCTTTCCCTCTTGAACGTGAAGCTTATCCCACACGTTCTGTCTCCCGGAATAATCATCGTGGTATTCGGAGTTGGGTTTCAGTGGGTAGGCGGGAAGCCCCCCATCCAAATTCCGTCGCTCTACCCCCACGATGTAGTGGTCCGAGGCTAGCCCTAAAGCTATTTCGGAGAGAACGAGCTATCTCCAGGTTTGGCTGGACTTTCACTCCTCCCCACAGGTCGTCCCCCAGTTTTTCAACACTGGTGAGTTCGGTCCTCCACGACCGGTTAAGGTCGCTTCAACCTGCCCATGGGTAGATCACCTGGTTTCGCGTCTATGGCAATCGACCATGTCGCCCTATTCAGACTCGGTTTCCCTGGGGCTCCCCTCCTTAAGAGGTTAACCATGCCGATTACCATAACTCGCCGGATCATTATGCAAAAGGCACGCGGTCAGGCGTAAATGCCCTTCCACCGCTCGTAGGCATGGGGTTTCAGGTTCAGTGTCCTCCCCTTTCGGGGTTCTTCCCACCATTCGATTGCTCTACTGGGTTCGCTATCGGTCGTCATCGAGTACTTAGCCTTACGGGAGGGTCCCCGTGGATTCGGACCGGGTTTCTCGTGCCCGATCTTACTTGGGTGCCACTCGAGAGAATGAAGTCCGTTGTCTAAGGGGCTTTCACCCGCTATGGCATGACTTTCCAGACAGTTTTGACTGAACTTCATTTTTCTTACTCTATCGGAACGAATTCCAATGAGTGGTCCCACAACCCCGCATGGTATCCCACGCGGTTTAGGCTCTTCCCCGTTCGCTCGCCACTACTGAGGGAGTCTCTGTTGATTTCTTTTCCACCAGGTACTGAGATGTTTCAGTTCCCTGGGTTTTCGTGAGTATCCCGGGATTAACGCTCGTTCGGCAGCTTCCCCAGGCATTTCGCAGCCTTCCACGCTCACTTTTCTGATGACGCCTAGGCATCCCCCCCACGCCCTTAGGAGCTTAACCACACCGACTCGCATCTCTCCGTAAGGATCAATGTCCGTCTGATGGCTCTCCTGACCAGTTAAGTTATCTCACGATAGACTTAAAAGGAATTTCGAGAACTTGCATGTGTTCTCGTATGTACGTGTATCCGCATTTCTGCGTTCTAATCAATCCCGAAGGATTGATGGAGATTCTAAAATTAGATGCCACGGCCACAAACAATTTTCACAAGTGAAAACTGGTGTGACTCGTCAAATCACAAATCATCCGAATTGTCAAAGAACTGCATCCCTATCGTATCATGAAGAAACGAATCAGGAGGTATCATCGTAGATAATATCGACGATAAAACCCCGAGATCCCGGTCATTAAACCGGGTTCAGGAAATTAAGAAGATTTATGGTGTTGATGGATATATCTCTTTATATACCCCTCGCGGGAAGCGAGCGCGGACTAAGTGACCACTGGATCCGTGGCCGACTAGGCAACAATATCTGAAGATATAGTGCCATAAAGATATTTTCCTTAGAAAGGAGGTGATCCAACCGCAGGTTCCCCTACGGTTACCTTGTTACGACTTAGTCCCCATCAGGAGTTTCATCTTCGGCGCCTGTCTTGCGACTCCGGCGACTTCGGATGCCCCCCCCTTTGGTGGCTTGACGGGCGGTGTGTACAAGGCTCAGGAACACATTCACCGCGGCAGTGCTGATCCGCGATTACTAGCAATTCCAACTTCATGCACTCGAATTGCAGAGTGCAATCTGAACTGGGGGACGGTTTTTGCGATTTGCTCCACCTTGCGGTCTTGCGTCGCTTTGTCCGGCCCATTGTAGTACGTGTGCAGCCCTAGGCATAAGGGCCATGATGACTTGACGTCGTCCCCGCCTTCCTCCGGTTTAACACCGGCGGTCTGTCCAGAGTCCCCGCCTTTACGCGCTGGCAACTGGACACAGGGGTTTCGCTCGTTACGGGACTTAACCCAACACCTCACGGCACGAGCTGACGACAGCCATGCAGCACCTGTGTAAGTTCCACCTTGCGGCGTCATCGACGTTTCCGCCGACTAATCCTTACATGTCAAGCCTAGGTGAGGTTCTTCGCGTAGCCTCGAATTAAGCCACATACTCCACTGCTTGTGTGAGCCCCCGTCAATTCCTTTGAGTTTCAGCCTTGCGACCATACTCCCCAGGCGGGGCACTTCACGGTTTCCCTGCGGCAGTGAAACCATCGGCGGTTCCACTACCCAGTGCCCAATGTTTACAGCCAGGACTACCGGGGTATCTAATCCCGTTTGCTCCCCTGGCTTTCGCGTCTCAGCGTCAGTATGGGGCCAGAGACTCGCTTTCGCCGCAGGCGTTCCTTCCGATCTCAACGCATTTCACCGCTCCACCGGAAGTTCCAGTCTCCCCTACCCACCTCCAGATAACTCGTATCGGTGCCTGTTCCCCGGTTAAGCCGGGGGATTTCAACAACCGACGTGGCCATCCGCCTACACGCGCTTTAAGCCCAGTAATTCCGAATAACGTTCGCTTGGTTCGTCTTACCGCGGCTGCTGGCACGAACTTAGCCCAAGCTTCTTCCTAGAATAGGTCAAGGACTGCTCTTCACAGCCCCTTCCTCCTCTACGAAAGAGGTTTACAACCCGAAGGCCTTCATCCCTCACGCGGCGTCGCTCGGTCAGGCTTTCGCCCATTGCCGAAGATTCTCGACTGCAGCCACCCGTAGGTGTCTGGACAGTGTCTCAGTTCCAGTGTGCCGGGTCATGCTCTCACACCCGGTAGGCATCGTAGCCTTGGTAAGCCGTTACCTTACCAACTAGCTAATACCACGAAGGCCCGTCCCAGAGCGGAATCACACCTTTGGTTACAAGATGATGCCACCTCGTAACATCGCTGGGAATTACCCGCAGTTTCCCGCGGCTATGCCCAACTCCAGGGTTGGTTACCTTCGCATTACTCACCCTTGCGCCACTCACATTGCTGTGCGTACGACTTGCATGCCTAATCCACGCCGCCAACGTTCATTCTGAGCCAGGATCAAACCCTTCGAAATAATTCTCTTCAGGTCTATTGCTAAACCATCCGAAAAATCCTTCTGAATACCTCTATTGACTAACAAGTAGTCATATAGGATAGTTTTCAGGAAGGAAAGGTTTGAAGGTCATTCTAAACACGCGATCCAATTTGATCAGTGAACTGATCAGTCACTTGGTCTCGCGCAGGCTTCCCTCAAGGGGTATCTATCAACTTAGCAGAAAATCACGGGGGGTGACTTTTCTGCACCATAAATCATCCGAATTGTCAAAGAGCGGCCTGTCGATCGCTGACTTCTCGTCTTCTTTCGACATTTCTAATATTACTCCCAATCTCGACCTGATTCAACATCTTTTTGGATAAATTCCCAAATAATTTTAAAATTCACCCCCTATTCATAGTATAAGATCATGGGACTTTTGCCCACACAAACCACCTCTCTCATCTCAAATCACCTACATACAACGACTTGTAGAGCCATTTTCTCTCACACCAATCTTCCTCACCACCCTTTTTTCCAAATCTCGTGCAATTATTATGTCTTATTTACCAAGTGTCTTATTAAATTTCTCTGATAATTTTATAAGTCTTCCAATATATATCTTTAAGTCAATAAATCAGAATATTATATCAACATCGTATATCTTACTTAGCACCTGTTTCTTCATCGTCAAAATCCAAATATTTTTGAGGCCCAACCACCTTGAACGCATCATAAACTACTGTATTAAAAAGAGATACAGCATTTTCACCTGCTTTCTTCCAGAATTTTAAAAATCCCCCCTCTCCCCTGCCCTTTGATCATCAAACTGTCTCACGCCGTGTTTGTGTCGGTTTGATATACTTGTTTTTCTGCCGCAATGGCTCTTATAAGGATCAGGGCCGGCAGATTCATTGAACCACATCTCCTGGACAATCCGCCCGATGCAGACCTGGATCAGCTCTTATCTGGAAGAACAGCACAAGGCCATTCGTTCCATTCCTGTTGCCGACGTTGAAATACTCATTGAGACTGTGCGGCAGACCTGGGCCGCCGACCGCCAGATTTTTGGCGTGGGCAATGGTGGCAACATGGCCAGCATGAGCCACTTTGCCACCGACCTGGGCAAAGGAGCCTCAGATAAAACCGGCAAGCGGTTTCGCATTATCACCCTGGCTGATAACACGGCATGGCTCACGGCCATTGGTAATGACTACCACTATGACGACGTTTTTGTGCGGCCCCTGCAAAACTATGCCCAGCCTGGCGATTTGATTATCGCTTCAAGCGTGTCGGGCAATTCGCCCAACCTGGTGAAGGCTGTGGAATGGGCTGCGGCGAATGGCCTTCGAACGGCGTCGCTGGTGGGTGCCAAGCGTGGCCGGCTGGCAGAAATATCAGAACAGGTGCTGGTGATTGACGACACGCACTATGGCCGGGTGGAAGATGCCCAGATGACCATTCTGCACATGATTTGCTATGCCTTTATGGAAGGGGTCAGTCAGTGAGCCACCCAGCATTCAGCGGCCAGGTGATATTGCAGCCTTCGTTTGCCCCCCGGCCCAGCATCAGCCACGTGCTTTTTGACTTTGACGGCACCCTTTCGCTGGTGCGTCAGGGCTGGCCTGATGTCATGGTGCCAATGTTCACCGAGGTGCTGCCTGCCCTGCCCGGCGAGTCTGAAGAAGACCGCCGCCGGCTGGCCTTTGACGACATCATGAAACTTAATGGCAAGCAGACGATCTATCAGATGATTCAGCTTGCTGATCGCATTCGCGAGCGTGGTGGCCAACCGGCCGAGCCTCTCTGGTATAAGCACGAATATTTAAGAAGGCTTGATGTTCGCATTGGCGAGCGCATTGCAGGGCTTGCTGGCGGCCAGATCGGGCAGGATGACCTGTGCGTTTATGGCACGCGGGCCCTGCTTGAGAATCTTAAAAAACGTGGCCTGAAACTCTATCTGGCCAGCGGTACGGACGAGCCCTTTGTGAAGCGTGAGGCGGCCCTGCTGGGTCTGGCTGATTATTTCGGGCCACATATCTATGGTGCGCAGGACAATTATCAGAACTTCAGCAAGAAGATGGTGATCGACCGGATTCTGGCCGAGAACGCCATTGACGGGGCGAACCTGCTTTCGTTCGGCGATGGATATGTTGAAATTCAGAACACCAAAGATGTGGGCGGGCTGGCGGTGGCAGTGGCCAGCGACGAGGCGAACAATGGTTCAGGCCAGATGGACGAATGGAAGCGTGAAAGACTGACAGGTGTTGGGGCTGATGTGGTCATACCTGATTATCGCGATGCCGATGCGCTTCTGGGGCTGATTTTCGGGGGCTGAAACTTTTGACGGGTCAGGGTGGCAGGATGCAGCCCTGGCCTGTATCAGGTGGTTTGTTGGTCAGGCGTATGCCCTGATGATTTGATTTGATATCATTGAATTGTTGAAAGGAGAGTTTAACGATGCAATTGCGATGGCAGGATTATGTTGAAGAGAATCGAGAGATCCTGGCTGGCAAGCCGGTTTTCAAGGGAACTCGACTTTCTGTTGAATTCATCCTGCGGCAAATGGCAACAGGGATGAAAGCCGACGAATTACTCAATGAATATCCAACACTTCGGGAAGAACACCTGCAAGCGGCGATTCTGTATGCTGCCGATTTGATCGAAATGGAACAGACGATTTATAAGTAATCTGAAATGCGTTTACTTGTTGATGAGAATATCCCAAGAAGTATTGTTAATTGGCTCATTGAATCAGGCCATGATGTCAGGTGGGCTGCCGAGTCTTTGCCAGGCGCGAGTGATTTGACCTGGGCGACGCAAGCAGCCCTGAATAATCAAATTATTCTTACGAATGATAAAGACTTCGGAGAGCTTTCTTATCGTGATCGAGTTCAATGTCGTGGTGTTATTTTACTGAGACTTGATGAACTCAATACCCGTGAAAGGCTCAATCGCCTGATTGAAGTGTGGCCGGTTATTGAAGAATATTCTCCAAATTATTTTATCGTGATTACCTCTCATAAGATCAGGACACGAATCATTAATGCCCAGGGTTCCGACTGATCCGGACAACGGTTCATCTGCTGGTGCATGATTATCGCGATGCCGATGCGCTTCTGGGGCTGATTTTTGGGGGCTTGAAACAGAACGGGAAGATTTTGACGGGTCAGGGTTGCAGGATGCAGACAAATACGATTTATGTAATTTTTTTTCAATTATATTTAAACTAACTGCAAATACAAGACCTGAACGAATTTTAAAAAACCTGACTGGATGAAAAAAATAACTGATTCAAATCACATGTGAAAACACCAGAAAAGATAGAGATTTCGTCACCTATATACAAGCCTGACTCATCGGCAATACCTGAACGATTTTATTATGGCAAA
>JBJTRR010001135.1:0-3193 GCA_046076185.1 bacterium
TTTATCAATCTGCCTGTCAGACGATCAGACCCCTGCAGTAGCCAGCTCGTTGCTTGTTTCCATAGCAATTTCACGAAGTCGCTGCAGGGCTCTATCCTGAATTTGGCGAACACGCTCTTTAGAAACTGCAAGCACTTTGCCCACCTGGCTCAGGCTAAGTTTCTGGCGACCACCCAGGCCAAATCGAAGCTGAAGCACCTGTTGTTCACGAGGACGCAGTTCGCTGATCAGCCGGGCGACCATCTCGCCAGCATTTTCGTCATCAGAAATTTCGTATTCTGTTTCGCTTATGGTATGAATCAGGCTAAAGCTGGAATCGAAGTCGATTGTCGCATTCAGCGAAACCGTTGGTCGGGTCGCAGTGTGAATTCGCTGAATAAGCTCAGTAGCATCCGATGGAAGTTCATCAGATTCTGATTCCACTGATTCAGCGACAACAATATTCGCACCCTTTTCCTGACACTGTGCTAATTGGCGAAGGTGCCTTGGCGAGAGCCGAACCGGGTATGCACCCGATGCGACGGCTCGCTGCATGGCCTGCCTGATCCACCATGTAGCATAGGTGGCAAGTTTCGTTTCATGATTCAGGTCGAAGCGATCTATGGCTTCGAGTAGCCCCAGAAATCCTTCCTGAATCAGGTCGGAATAAGCGATACCACGATCACGAAATCGTTTGGCAACGTGTGCGACCAGACGCATGTTGGCCAAAGCCAGCCGCGTGCGAAGTTCTCGATATCGTTCAAAGCTGGCGCCCAGACGAGCTTCTTTCACACCTGCCAACATGTCGCCATTGGCCAGAAGTTGTGTCAGGGCAGCCCGGGGGTCGTCGTCTTCGACATCGGGAATATCAATTTTTTTGAGTGCTGTTGTGAGTTTCTTGCGACATTTCGCAAGTTCCATCAAGATTTCGCGTTCCTCAGATTTTGAGAGAACCTGCGTAATTTCGGCGTCAAGTTGGGTAAATCCGTCCAAGTCATCCTTACGATGCGAAGCCATGATCCTCACCTCATCTCGTGTTTTGCAAATCTTGAAAAGTCTGTGCCAGATTGCCGATTGCACGTCGGCCATCAGGAAAAATTGAGTCGCTCAAAGTTGTCAGGCATTCCAGGTCGTCACCAATCACGACGCCAAGTCGTGTCAGTTCCGCCCTGACTTTTTCTGTAATTCCCATTCCACCAACGACTAATCGAGTCTTCATCGACTTTGCAGTTTCATGAAGTCTCTGCAAATCGATCAAAAATTGCGGTTCACTTAGCAGATGATGAACGCTCAGCCAGGCAATCTTGGGCTTTAAGTCAGTAATCGCCTGAGAAAGTTCAATCATCGGCAAGTGGCAACCCAAATTTCTAACATTCCAGCCTCGTTCAAGCATGCACAGCTCACAGAGCATGCCTGTCAGTGTGTAATGATCACCCTCTGGCGTCGCTCCAATCGCCATCGGTGCTGACTGCTCCATTCCGGAACGCCTGTTGCGTGAACGAATCTGGCGAACCAATTCGTAAAGGATATCAGCCAGCATGTGGCAGGCATGATGCTCCTGGAAAATTTCAATTCGGCCATCCTGCCAGGCATGACCTATTTTTCTCATCACTGGAGAAATCAATTTGTCAGCCAGAGAAGCTGCGTTACCCTCAGAAGCATAAACGGTACGAACTGCGTGGCGTGCTTCTTCCGTGTGTGTCTGGATTAAAGCAGCCTTCAGGGCCGATTGCCAGTATTCCAAAGATTCGTTCACAGCACGCAGTCGCCCGGTCGAAACCATGCTCGCCGGGGCAGTGGCCGTTTTTTCAACCGTAGTCAGGCCACGCTCGCTGGCGTATTTTTCAACAGTGTCGAAAGTCAGTCGACGATGTCCGCCGGGTGTCTTCACAGCCGGTATCTGATTCGATTCGACCAGCCGCTTGACAGTGCTGACACTCAGGCCGAGTCGGTCAGCCGCTTGTTGAGTCGTCAGTAATCGGTCGTCAGTGCTCATAAAATCGATCCACAAAAACCGTCATGGGCGGTATGAACGTATTTATCGTATCACTGAACGATTACACTGCAAACAAAATTTCCTGAAAAAACATAAAAAACCTGTTTTAATTTCCATAAAGTTATTTACAAAAGAGGTTTGTGAAATATTTAGATTTTTAGGATTTTTCAGTTTTCATGATTGATTAGGCAGCTGGGTTGATCGAATTGAACGAATTGAATGATTGTCTGAACGAATCACCGGGCAGTGAATCCGGTCAGCTTGCAGTCTGCCGTGGTTTTTCATTACGATTGGGGTCTGTCAGGGTGAATGCAGGCAATATTGACAGGAACACGCAATGAGTCAGCCAAAATTTGATAAGGCGGAATTGATCTCTCAGCTCAAGAGCAGGGCACTTAAATTTGGCGACTTCACGCTCGCAAGTGGCAAAAAGTCAACGTTTTATATCGATGGTCGATTGATCACGCTTTCGGCTGGCGGTGCCAGTGTCATCGCTGATGGTGTGCTCGAAGTTCTCAAACAGTTTCCTGAAGTGCAGGCCGTTGGCGGGCTCACGATGGGTGCCGACCCGATTGTCGGTGGTGTGCTGGCCAGAGCAGGGGCCCATGGCCGGGCCGATCTTCTTGGTTTTCTGGTTCGCAAAGAAGCCAAGGACCATGGAACGGGCAAGCTGGTGGAAGGCCCGCTGCAGCCAGGCATGAAAGTGGCGATTCTTGATGATGTGGCCACCACTGGCGGATCAAGCCTTCAGGCGGTAAAGGCAGTCAGGGCAGCTGGAGCCGAAGTTGTCGCTGTGATTGTCGTGCTTGACCGTCTTCAGGGTGCCGACAAAAACTTCGAGGCCGAAGGGCTTAAATTTTTTGCCCTGGCCGATCTGAACGATCTTGGCGTCAAGCCATAATCAAAAAGAAAAAGACGCAGAAGCCGAAACCCCTGCGTCTTTTCGGAATTGTTGATCGTCAGTGATCAATGAAACAGGCCGCCAAGAATGCCACCCGACTTCTTGCCCGACTGGGCACTCGGATAAACACTCTGGGCCGACGGTGCAGCACCGCCATGTCCGCCTGAAAGATGCTTCATCACACCTTGGGCAGATGGCAGGGTCTTGGCTGGGCCAAAGGGCGACTGACCAGCAGGCGTAACCTTGGCGGGGCCCTGTGCAGCAGGCAGAACCTTGGCTGGGCCAGCGGCCGGAGCCAGTTTGCCGGCAGCCTGGGC
>JBJTRR010001136.1:0-2297 GCA_046076185.1 bacterium
CCGCCGACGAGTTCCTGCTCAGACTCTGGCAGGTCGAACGGCAACCGGTTTGTCTCGGCAAAGGCACAGATCAGAAAGATCAGGAACCCGAGAGGCTGGGCAATGATGCCCCAGACGTGACGGTTCTGCCACTCAACAACGGCGTTCAAATCCAGCGAGCCAACCAGGAGAATCATACCCAGAATGGACATACCCATAGGGATCTCATAGCTGATCAGCTGGGCACTGGATCGCAGGCCACCCAGAAACGAATATTTATTATTCGATGAATATCCGGCCAGAATCACTCCGTAAACCGAAAGACTGCCTACGGCGAAGATGTAAAGCAGGCCAATATCAATTCCCGGGGCGATCTGAAATTGAACCGGCCCCATCATGATGAAAGGATTATTCGGCCCCACCGGGCCGAAGGGGATCACGGCAAAGCCAATCATCGCCGCAATGATGCTTAAAAACGGGGCCAGAATGAAAATCGGCTTGTTGACATAGCTGGGTGTGACATCCTCTTTCAGGAACATCTTCACACCATCAACGATCGGCTGCAAAAGACCAAGCGGGCCGACACGGTTTGGGCCGATGCGATCTTGCGCGAAGGCTGCAATCTTCCTCTCGACAAGAATCAGATAGGCGACAGCACCCTGGGTTATCCCCACGACGAGGCTGATCTTGATCAATAATCCGATGATTTCAAGCATTCTCTCAGATTCCTGAAGGCTGACTATCCTGCCTTATTTGATCAGACCGACGCCACGTTGGCCAGTGTCCAGTCGTCTTCGAACCCTGCGTCTGAAACCGGCACATCCTTGCCCTTCAAATTCAGGCCCATCTCAGGTATCACGCCATTTCGGGCACCAGCCAGTGCAGCAATCTTGCCTGCCGCTTCGGCCAGAACCGTCTTCGAATCAATCGGGGCTCGCCCCGTGCCTCGCAATACCGCCAGAATGTCAAGCAGCGGCAGCACGCCCTCTCTGGGGGCAAGAGCAGCGTCAAATCGCTGCAGGCGGTCATTACGGTTGATGTAGCTACCCGCCTTTTCAGCAAATGTCGCCACACCAGCGACATAATCAGATTGATCGGCAAGAGCATTGATTATCGTATCAAAAAGGATGACCCGCTCGGCACGCCTGAGGGCCGCCACCTGATCGGTCGAGAGCCAACCTGCATCTGTCGAGCCGCCAAAGACGATCACAATCTGGGCCTGGTCGGCACGCCCAAGTGCCTCATCAAGGCCCGTAACCTGATTCTCAAAGTGCTCAAGAATCAGTTCGACACCACGCCGGTTCGGCGCTTTTTCGGCAGAAATCGTGAACGGCCGGGGAGTCAGGAACGAGGTGTCGCCCGATCTTCCGACAGATTTATCCGGCGAAAACGTCTGGTCGGCACCCACGACCGGAACGGGGCCAAAAACCAGCGAAGAACGGTTTGTTAACTGTTTAACCCAGCTTGCCGCAGCATAGGCTTCTTCCACCGACAAATACGGCGAAAGAACACCCACAACCGACTGTTTATCAAGAATGCGATAGGTCAGGTCTTCCGTAAGACGCTGGAAAAACCGCTCAATCGGAACCTCGTGATGATCTTTTCCATCCATCACATAAGTTCCTCCGAGCAGGTTCGGGTCGTTGGCCGACTTGTAGCCATATCGCCCTTCGTCGCACATCCAGTAGTCATTCACATAGGGATTGTGCCGGGGCTTGAATCGCCAGACCTTCCCGGCGTTTTCCTCAACACTGATATTGCAGCCCGACGCGCAGCCCGTGCAGATACCGTCATGTTTTGAGAGGAACCAGACCCGCTGATTATGCAGAAAGTCCTTGTCAAGCAACGCACCCACGGGGCAGAGATCAACCACATTGCCCGCCAGCGGGTTATCCAGAGGCTGATCAGGGAAAATCGCAATTTCACCGTGATCGCCACGGCGCATGACCTGAAGTTCGGCTGTGCCTGTAATCTCGCGGGTAAATCGCACGCATCGTGTACACATGATGCAACGATCGGTGTTCAGCACCACCAGGTCAGAGACATCCTTGCGCGGCTTCACATTACGCTCTTCCACAAAGCGATGCTCGGCTCGCCCGTGGCTGTAGCTGTAATCCTGCAGGCCGCATTCGCCGGCCTGATCACACACCGGGCAGTCAAGCGGGTGATTGATCAGCAGCAATTCCATGATGTTCTTGCGATGATCAAGCACTTTTTTGCTGTTGGTCACCAGCACGGTGCCGTCTTTGGCAGGTGTCTGGCACCCTGGCACCACACGCGGCAAAATTTTGATTTCGCCAGTGGCCGCGTCCTTCGTG
>JBJTRR010001137.1:0-3467 GCA_046076185.1 bacterium
CTCGCTTTCTGCCAGTTCCTCGGCACTTGTTCGCGACTTTCTGCAGCCCATGTCCGGAAATAAGTTGGCCGAGGAACGCTGGATCACAATTTCACGAGGCATGACAATCGCATTTGGTCTTTTACAGATGGGCGTGGCATGGTGGGCAACAGGCCTGGAAGAGAGTGTTGTGAATAACGCGCTGGCCATTGCCTCGTTCGTCACCGGCATCATTCTCGGGGTGTTCTGCCTTGGCCTGGCATTCAAAAAAGTCGGCCCCAGGGCTGGTCTTGTCGGTATGCTGTGTGGTCTGGCGGCAGTCAGCTATGTCAAATTCGGTACCAAAACGGCCTGGCCGTGGTTTGCCCTGGTTGGTTCATCAACCGTGATCATCACGGGCCTGCTGTCAAGCCTGCTGATCAGAGAAAATCAAGTCATGGGAAGATCATTAAACGAATCTCGGGGAGAAGCCTGACAAATGAAATACATTCTCTCGATCGTCTTCTGCCACGTCACACTGGTCTCAGCCTTAGCAGCCCTACCCAAAGCCGATCCGGCTGCTACCGGGCTTGATGCCGAGCGGCTGGCCCAGATTGACAGCATTGTGGCTGACGAAATCAAAAGCGGCCGCATTCCCGGTGCAGTTGTGCTGGTGGGCCGACATCAAAAACTGGCATTTGTCAAAGCCTATGGCGACCGTCGCCGGGTGCCTGCGACCGAGGCCATGACATTTGACACAATCTTTGACATGGCCAGCCTGACCAAGCCCATGGCCACGGCCACAGCCGCGATGATTTTGATTGAAGAGGGCAAGTTGCGACTCACTGACACGGTTAAGAAGCACCTGCCTGAATGGGATAACCACGGAAAAGGGGTGATTACGGTTGACCAGCTTTTGCGGCACAGGGCGGGTCTTATACCTGACAACAGTATCAGGGATTATGCCAATGGCCCTGACGAAGCCTGGAAAAACCTGGCGAACCTTGACCTTGTTGGCCCACCTGGCGAACTGTTTCGATACAGTGATGTTGGTTTTATTACGCTTGGGCGAATTGTGGAAAAGGTGAGCGGAATGCCGCTTGACCAATTCACGCATGAGCGCATTTTCAAGCCTCTGGGGATGAACGATTCAGGATTTGCTCCGAAAGACAAGCCATTGCCGGAAGCACTTCGAAAGCGAACCGCACCCACTGAGCCGGTTGCTGGCGAAATGGCCTGGGGGCAGGTGCATGACCCGCGATCGCGAGCCCTGGGTGGCACTGCGGGGCATGCCGGGCTTTTCAGCTCGCTTGAAGATGTGAGCATATATGCAAGAATGATGCTGGGAGGCGGTGTCGGCCCGAATGGACGAAGGCTGTTTTCGCCACTGACGGTCAGGCTGATGATAGACGCGGCCACGACACCTGAGAATGAGCGAAGGGCCCTGGGTTGGGATGTGCAGACCAGTTATTCAGGCCCCCGAGGTGCCCTGATGGGGCCAACCAGTTTTGGCCATACGGGATTTACAGGGACGAGTCTCTGGATTGACCCGGAAACAGGTCTTTATGTGATCATTCTTTCAAGCAGGTTGCATCCGGCAGGCAAAGGCGATGCGTCGCCGGTGAGATATCGCGTAGCGACCGCGGTAGCCTCGGCACTGATTGATGCGCCCATTCAGGCACCGGCTTTGAAATCGGTTGGCACTGGTGGAAAACCATCTGGCCCGGAACGAAAACTGCGGGTAACACCCGGGCAGACACTGACCGGAATTGATGTTCTGAAACTGGCTGGTTTTGAGCCATTAAAAGGCAAAAAAGTGGCTCTGGTGACAAATCATACAGGGCTAGACCGCGACGGCAATGCCACGATTGACCTTCTGCACAAGGCGCCGGAAGTCAGGCTGGTCGCTCTGTTTTCGCCTGAACATGGTATTCGCGGCGCTGTTGACAAGGAAGTGGGCGATTCTAAGGACGAGAAAACGGGGCTGCCGATTTTTTCACTTTACGGGAAAACGCGTAAGCCATCGGCCGGGCAATTGAAAGATGTTGATTTGATTGTCTATGACATTCAGGATATTGGTGTCAGGTTTTACACCTATCTTTCTACGCTGGCGCTGGTGATGGAAGCGGCTGCCGAGAATGGCAAACCACTTTATCTGATGGATCGGCCGAATCCGATTCGTGCTGATCGGTTTGGCGGGATCATGCGTGACAGGGATAAAAGGACATTCGTGGCAGATCATGATATTCCGGTTGTTTCAGGTCTGACGATTGCAGAATATGCCCGGCTGATCAAGGCTGAGAGAAACCTTAAAACAGATTTACATATTATTGAATGCAAGAATTATGACAGGCGCATGTACTGGGATGAAACCGGGCTAGTGTGGACAAACCCTTCGCCGAACATGCGAAGCCTGACCGAGGCACTGCTTTACCCTGGGGTGGGGCTGCTTGAGGCGACGAATCTGGCCACAGGCCGAGGCACCGATACGCCTTTTGAACGCGTGGGCGCCCCTTGGATTAACGCCAAGGCCTGGGCTGGTGCGCTGAATCAACTACATCTTACGGGTGTAGTTTTCATTCCGGTTTCGTTTTCGCCCACGGAACGGCAGTTTGCAAAGGAAAAATGCAACGGAGTTTATATCCAGGTGACAAGTCGGGATCTGGTCAATGGCGTGGATATTGGGCTGGCGATGGCTGCGACATTGAAAAAACTTTATCCTTCGGAATGGAAGCCGGAAAAGATGAATGTGATCTGCGTGAATCAGAAACTGGTTGACGCTGTGACGCGAGGGGCGACGCTGCGGCAGTTGAAGGCAATCGCGGCGGAGGGACTGGCCGATTACGCTGATCGGCGGAAAAAAGCGTTGATCTATCCGGAATAAGGTGTTTCATGACTCTTTGATTCGACATCATATTACATATGAAAAAGCAGAAACCGATTGATCAGGCGGTAGGATTTGTGCACAGTAAGGCGAACGCCAGGGCAACAGGATCCTGGCGATATGATGCCGGGCAGAAGTTGCTTTTACTGGAGTCGTTTCAAGCATGCCCTGAGATGAACCAGCAGGTTGCAGAAGGCTTTCCGGCCGCCACAGCCGAGGTGCCGGTGACAGATACCGGGCTTGGCATTGTGCTGGCTGCCAGGGCCATGTCTGTGACAGAATACAGGGCGATTGATTTGCCGCCTGAAACCGGCAGTGGATATTGGCTAAGAGGCTTTGAGGCCGACAGGTCTGTGGCAGTGCCGCAGATCGATAATCAGGGAAATTTGATTCGCATTTTATCTGTGGCTGTCACGGGGCTTGACAAGCCCTTTGAGGATTATGCTGAGCTGATCCGGCGGGCCTATGCGATTTTTATCGACCAACCGGAATGAGATGCAAACGATTATCTCATGGGGTGCTTCTGAAAAAAGTCCCACATCAGGTCGTTGGCTGAAACGTCAATTGTCGATTTGCCGATAAACCCGAGGCCGGTTTGTCGTTGGCCGGGCCATGTGTGGCCGCC
>JBJTRR010001138.1:0-5788 GCA_046076185.1 bacterium
GCTCTTCTTCCGGCAGTTGAAGATGGCACAGTAACACTCATTGGTGCAACAACGGAAAACCCGTCATTTGAAGTTAATTCGGCACTGCTATCGCGTGTACGCGTTTTAGTGCTGCAGCCTTTGGGAACAGATCATCTTGAAAAATTGCTTCAAACAGCACTGACTGATCAAAAACGAGGCCTTGGCCTGTTACGACCAGCAGCCGATTCAGGCACAATTCGATGGCTGGCCGAGCAGGCAGGTGGCGATGCCCGTGTCGCTCTGACAGCCCTTGAAGGTGCAACGATGGCGGCCGAAGAGCTTTCGGATGGTTCGCGGCAGATTACCGACGATCTTTTGAAGGAGTGTCTGGGCCGGGCCCGTTTTGCTTACGATCGTCAGGGAGAGGATCACTATAATCTGGCTTCGGCACTGATCAAAAGCCTGCGAAATTCAGATGTGGATGCCGCCCTTTATTGGCTGGCACGCATTATTGAAGGTGGCGCCGACCCAATGTTTATTGCCCGCCGACTCACGATTTTTGCATCAGAAGATATTGGTCTGGCTGACCCGGCCGCACTGCCACAAGCTGCTGCTGCGGCCCAGGTTGTGCATCAAATTGGTTTTCCTGAGGGGCTTTATCCACTCTCACAGGCAGTGATTTATCTGGCGAATGCTCCCAAGTCAAATGCAGTCAAGCGTGCCTATTTTGCAGCCCAGGCCGATGCCCGGGCCACGGCCCGCGAGCCTGTGCCATTGCACCTGCGCAATGCACCCACCAAGCTGATGAAACAGGCTGGCTACGGTGAAGGCTATCGCTATGTGCACGAAGACCCTTCTGCCCAAGATGAAATGAATTGCCTGCCGGAATCACTGACTGGCCGGAAGTACTGGGAGAAATAAGGTACCCGAGATTTAATTTGCCTTTACGCCTTTTGGCAACTCAGGAAGTGGCTTGCCCGCATCAACAATCGGTTTGCCAACATCAAAAAGCCTGGCCGAGCGTTCCTCATGCAAGGGAACGGGCGTTGGTGTATTCGTTTCGGGGCGTGATTTTGCAAGGTGTTCGAGCAAAATACGCCTGACTTCCTGAATGGCTTCTGCACTTTTCTGGACGGAGTGGTCTGACCTCACAACCTTTTCGCTGGCCACACCAGGTATATGGCTACTTCGCCAGGCTACGATCCCATCGGTTGATTCAGCAGGAGGGCCAGGCTTGTTTGCACCGATAATCGAATGAAACTGCACCTCGTTGCCGGGCTTCATTTCAAGCAGGGCTGAAAGTACTGGGCTTTCGGGTAGAAGCGTGTCGATAGAATTTGGCAGGCGACGAAACTTGCGTTTATCGAATGCATCCGGGTTGTCGTCGATCAGCTTTGAAAGCAGTTTATGAATATGATCAGGGTCTTCGATCAGGTTTGATCCAAACCGGCCGATGATGCCACGACTCATATCCGAACCGCGGTGCGGCGTTGCCATATATACAACGCGGCGAACGCTGGGAATTGGTTCAAAGAATAGGAACTGTCGAAGTTCGGTCAACACTTCGGGTGGCCCCAAAATTTCCTGAAATGGCCGATCTGAATGCAGTTTCCAGAAAAGATCGCCGCTTGAAACGGCCATGCTGTGGCACAAAAGCCCGCCCATGCTGTGGCCAAGCAGCACCATTTGTTCAAATCCATCGTTGGCCCCTGTCGGATTAAACTGGCTTCGTGCTTGCCAGAGAGATTCCCGAAGGCTGGCCATAGCGATCGGGATATGGGCTCCGGTGGGGTATGAAAAGAGCATGAACTGATAATTTTCGCGAATTTTGGCATCGTTCAGAAGCTGGTTGATCATGGGGATCCATGTCAGAGGTGAGCTGACAAGCCCATGAACCATCACCACCGGTATTTTTCCGGGCTCATAGGGTCTAAGCAGCTTCAAGCCTGACTTTTGCGAGAGATCGCCAGGTTTAATCAGATTCGAGACTTTGTCTTTGTCTGAGCCGTGAAACAGATCTGAATAAGACCACATATAGGCAAGCGGTGTGGTCAGATCAAATTCAAGCGGTAGAAGAGATTTGGGGTCGCTACCGACCATTCGGAAGCGGATCGGGTCGATGAGCTCAATCACAAATTCTTCATCGGCTGCTTTTTCAGGCTGATGCTCAAGCCGTGATTTGGGATGAATAAATGCCGTAAGCGGAAAAGCGACTTCAGATGGCAGAAACCGCTCAACTGCGGCAGCGGCCGGATTGTCGTCTGTCTTTGGTTTACGTCTGAGGGCGATCATCGGCACGCCGACACCATATTGCCGGGTTTGCGTATCAACACCAGTCAGCTCAAAATCGCTTGCGAAGATCAACTCGTTGATCTCCTGCCTGGGCCATAGTGTGCCTTCGTCCAGAGCCAGTTTTACCTTGGTTTTCTGACCTTTCAGCGTGATTTCAATATAATCGCCCATAGGCACGCGGTTCTTGACGACTGCCGTGCGAATCAATCGTTCCAGAGCTGCGTTATATATCTCGCATGCAAGCCTGAACCTTGGGTCGGAAGGCTGGCGAGTGCCCGCCAGGTTTGGTGAAAAGAGATAATCATATGAGTATGTTAGTGCATCAAGATAACGATCAAGCACTTGGTCACGGTGATTGCTGAATGCAAAAAGCCTTGGCTGATCGGCTCGACGGCCTTCAACCATGTTCAGTTCGGCCATGGCATAGATCAGGTCGGCATCGTCTTTCTGGCCAATGGCAATTCGCTCAAGACTCGCCAGAGTGCGGGCAGGATCCGTTTTGTAACGCTTGTTCAGGCCATGCCGGGTGAGGGTGTCCATCGTTCGGTCACTGGGGCGATCGAACGTGGCCGCACTCCGCGAGAGGGCTGATGATGTTCGGTCGGGCCTGGCTGCCTGAAAATTCAGGTCAACGAAGCCACATGTTGCTGCCACAACCATCCAGACTGCGACATTCATGACCTGGATCCTCCATGATCCATTTCACAGGCTTTTTCGCCTGATACGTCCGGTTCCGGCCTGGACTGGCCGAGAATCGTTCCAGACTATCGTTTGAGATCATATGCGATCTGACCAATCGGTCAAGATGAATCCAAAACAGGAGGTTGCTTCGTCGCCTGCTTGATTTTAAGACGATTCGGCTATTTTCGGATTGGATTCCGAATTGTTTAAAACGGGTTCAGGCAGCTTTGCCATGACAGCCGAAGCAGGAGAAGAGGGAGCACCACTTTGATTGATGTTCAGAGAAGGCTGAGAGTTCGAATTTGATTTGGGGTCAGAAAGTCGCTCAAGTGCATCGGGAAGGAGTCGTTCGGAAAAGCCGGCGACCAGCGACCAGATGAGAATCTTGGAAATCTCGCTGGTTGGAAGCGCGTCAAGATGCAATAGAAACCCAAAAGTGTGACCAAGCCCGGACGCTTCTGGAAAATTTGGGAATTCGTATTTTGGAAATAACTCACCGTCTATCAGGCCTGAAATCATCAGAATATTAAGAATGATTGCTGATGCGGCACCCCGTACCAGCCCAAAAATGAGCCCGACCATACTGGCATTCAAAAGAATGATGTTTCTATAAGCGTCATTTCCATAGGGCAGTGCTTCGACGCGTTGCTTGATAGAAATAAACGCACCGGCACTACCAAAAAAAGGAACCAGCAGCGCAGTTACAGGAATATCGGTGGAACCGGACAAATTATATATTTTGATCAACAGAAAGGCCAAAGTGTATTCAAAAATGCCGATCCAGAATGCATAAATCCATATATTCTGGCGAGCGCTGTAGGGCAATGGTGCGTTGATATAGCCGCGGGTGAGGTCGTGCAGCATAAAATCAAGTTCGGCACGAAGCTGATTACAGTCTGTTTTTTCAGTAATCGTCTGAAAATTCATCTGCGACTGTAATTTTTCGAAAGCAGCTTCGCTGATCAGGCTTTTATATCGCTGCTGAATGTATAGTGCGCGTAGCTTGATTTCGGCATCGGGCAGAAAATGCACAATCACTCGTTCAAGAACAAGCACATCAAGCACATTGGGCGACCATGCAGCCTGGCCACCCCCTTTCAGGGCAATGTGTCTGATTTCATACTCGCGGCCGATTTCAAGAAATCCAAGGCTTCTTACATCTCTCAGCTCAACCTGAAATGATTCATCACCAAGCCGTAACCGGCGATAATCAGCCATCAGGTTGTCAAAATGAAGAGAGTGAAATCTTGGATAATCAATAAGTTTGAAAAGGCGTATCAGACTATTGTCAAATAACAGGCCCAGCATATTCCCCAGATACTGAAAGAACCGAACAACCAAATTTCTACCTGAGCCATCCATGCCCGGGGTACCTGAATCTGTTTAAGATATCGCTATACTGACATATTATGACAATATTATGTCAAATTGAAATTGCGTCAAGATTTGTTATTTGTAGAAACTTGGCCGTTCAATTTACCTTCGAAGGATCATGGGGAATGGCACGGTCGCCACGTGTTTCGAAACACGCACCCCCATTTTAGTTTGGCTGTTCTTCGCTTTATGTCTCAAAAGAAAGATTCCTGAAAGGCTCTGCATCTGGAAAAAAGGCTTTTGACGCATTTGAATCAGCCAGTGGTAGAATTTGGTATAGCTGGCTTAATTGTTGATTCGCTGGCAGGTCTGGTTGTGTCGGCTGGATTTGAAAAACTGTTACTGCCATTGATTGTTTGAGCTGTGGCCAGCTGCATTGAGTTTGACTGTGAATCAGAAAGTTTTTTGATTGTATCTGGAATGAGTCGCTCGGAATAACCGGCCACAAGTGACCAGATAAGAATTTTGGCAATTTCAGATGACTTATATTGATCAAGATGCAATAAAAAGCCGAATGCTTCGTTCAAGCCTGATGTTGAGGAACCAGCAGTTTTCTGAAATTCTGGAAAAATTTCGCCCTGAATGAATTGAGATACCAAAATTATATTCAAAAGCACGGCCGCCACAGCGCCACGGAACAGACCAAAGAGAATACCCATGAGACTGGAATTTAACAGCAGTACATTTCGGTATTTGTCAACAGTTTCAGGCATGGCTTCGACTTTCTGCTTAATTGCGAAGCATGCACCGATACTGCCGAGAAATGGTACGAAAAGGCTGGAGACTGGTATGTCAACCGTGGCCAGCAAATCATAAAAATGGAGCAGCAAAAATAGTGCAAAATACTGCAATAAACCCATCCAGAATGCATAAATCCAGATGTTCTGGCGTGCTGTTTCACGAAGCGGGGTATTGATGTAACCCCTTGCCAGAGAATAAAGCATGAAATCAAGTTCGTTGCGGATTGTTGCGACGTCCTGAGTCATCAAACCGTTCTTTGTTTCAAAACCGTTAAGCTGTTCAATTAATGATTGGTACTCTGCACCTATAAAAGCCTTGTATCGGGCTGTAATTCCCAGGCCACGAAGCCTGATTTCCTCTTCCGGCAAAAAATGAATGACGACTCTTTCCAGATGCAGCAAATTCAGGACGTTTGAGATAACTTCCAATTTCTCGGTTGATTGATACTTCTTGTAGATATCAAGCCCGGCATCCAAAAAACCACGACCAAGCCTGTCTTCCGGATTGATCACATAATCCGGGTTATTCAACCCAAGCCTGGTGAAATCAAGAAGTAAATTTTCAAGATGCATTTCATGCAAGTAATTATAGTCAATTAACTGCAGGAAGTTAATCATGTTCTTATCGTTGGAAGGCTTGAATTTTGCCGCCATTTTGTTGAAAAATTTTTTGATCATGGCCTGGCAGCGGAAATGGTTAGCGATGGCATGGAACATAGATTTATTATTCGGTTTTGATC
>JBJTRR010001139.1:0-10468 GCA_046076185.1 bacterium
ATTTCAGGCTTGTTGTCAAAGTCGGCTTCCACCCACTTGCGCACCAGGGCAGCCACCACGTGCGACCTCTCGGGGTTATACGAATCGCCGGGGCCATAAAGATTGGTCAGAATCAGGTGAATCGAATCAAGCCCGAACTGCTTTTTATAGGCATTGCCCTGCACGGCCAGCATTTTCTTGGTCAGGCCATAGTTAATCACGCTGGGGTGGCAGGGGCCGGCCCACAGGTCGTCTTCCTTCAGGTCGCCTTCCAGAAAGCCGGGATAGCTGCACGCCGTGCCAATGTTCACCACCCGCTCGACCTTTGTCAGCCGGGCGGCTTCCATAATGCTGGCACCCATCACCAGGTTGCGATAATAAAGCAGGCCTGGCTCGGAAACATTAATGCCGATGCCGCCGTAATAGGCCGCCGCATGAAAAACGACATCCGCCGGATGCTCAAGCAGGCAGCGCAGGCAGCCTTCCAGCGATGTCAGGTTATAGTCCTTCTGCCGGGGCACAAAAACCGTGGCCCCTGCATCCGTCAGCCGTTTGACAATATGCTTGCCCAGAAAACCCGCACCGCCCGTGACGGTCACTCGCTTGCCCGACCAGAATGATTGACTCATGATGTAAACCGTCTTGCTCCAGTGGTGATTGCTCTCGGGGTGTTTTGCTAAAGCGGCTTTAATTCAGCAGACATATCCTGATAAGTTCATATCTCGATATGTTTTGAAAAGGCACAATTCCGGGGTTGGAGCGAAATTGTGCCCTGCTTTGTTCAGCAATAAAAAGCCGGCTCAGACGTTCGCGAACGGGTTCGAGAAGCTGATGAGCTGGCAGGCACGAACCAGTTCGGCGATGCCTGTATCAAGGTCGATCGTGGTTTCGAAGCCCTTGCGACGAATCTTTTCGTAAGAAACTTCGTAGTTGCGCTGATCGTCGTCCTTGCCCACTTCGGCGAAGTGCAGGTAGAAATCAACGTATTTCATGATCTTCCGGGCCACGTCTTCCTTCGTGAAGTTCATTGACTCGTGGCCGACGTTATAAACGTCGTCCTTCACTTTATCCCAGTTTTCCAGGGCAAACTTGAACGACCGGGCCATGTCGCGCACATGCACAAATGTCCGCTTGAAGCCACCTTCATACACGATCAGGTTACGGTTCTTCACGGCCTGATAGGTGAAGTCGTTCGGCATGAGGTCAAGACGCATGCGGTTGGAAACGCCGAAAGCCGTGGCAAAGCGATAGGCAACCGAGTTGCCGGCATCCAGAATGGCCTCTTCCGCCTTGGCCTTGGTTTCACCATAAAGGGTGATCGGGGCACGGGGCGTGTCTTCATTACAGACGTAGTCAGGAATCGAGCCGTAGATCGAGCCGGTCGAGGCGAAAAGCACCTTCTGGTCGCGTCGGCGAAGATTCAGCAGGTTATTGGTGCCGTCCACGTTGGTGGCGTTGGCGACCTGTGGTTCCTTTTTGCAGGCTGGGTAGCCGACAATCGCGGCCAGGTGAATCACTGCGTCCATGCCATCAAGAGCCTTGGATAGACCCTTTTCGTCGGTCACATCACCCTTGATCAGCTCAAAATCGCGGCTTGAAGTGCAGGGCAGCAGGCCCTGACCGCCGAACTTCAGGTTATCGTAAACCCGAACCTTGTGTCCACGCTCAAGCAGCATCGGAACCATCGCGCTGCCGACATAACCCGCACCGCCGGTGACAAGAATACGCATGTTGTTTATCCCATCCATGGTTGCAATTCAGGCCTGCCCAACAGGTGCCTGATAATCCTCAAGAAGCAGATTCAGAAACTTCAGGGGACAGGTTTTCAGTGGCTGGGCCCCGTCCATGAAGCCTCGTTGCCTACACATCAGGTGTGTATCAGATGAAAAAAGACCACCAGGCCATCATCGTTCCGGGCAATCTTTCATGCCAATAATCTGGCTTGTTCCGATAATGCTGTCAAGTCCGGTCAGGCAAAATTTTCTGGCAATATTTGCAAGAACTTGCCAAACCAGCACTTACATCAAGCAAAAGTGATTGAGTAGCGCCCACGCACGGGCGTATTGAGCATCAGGCGGATGTTGCCGGGCCTGATGGAATTGGCGAATTCGCCGCTCCCCGTGAATTTCAGGTTCACCATTTTGCCGAGAAAGCTGGTGTTTGCCGCATTTCCGATCACATCAAGCTTCACCTGCCGGCCGCCTGAAACACCGACCAAGAGCCAGCCGCTGACCTTATTGGTGGCCACGTCCCGGTCAAGCTGGCCATAAACCGTCTGAAAATTGTTGCTGTTAAAAATGTTAAACGGTGGCCTGGCCGTATCCAGCTTCACGGTGCCCGGCCCGGTATCAATCATCGCCCCGAAGGCCGTTCCACGCACAGCCTGTGGCTGCCACTGGCGAGGCAGTGGCCGACGCGCGGCGGCATGCAACGGGCCCGTTGTGGTGGGCACGTCCCGGTTCTCCATTCCCTCAACCTGCGGGCGAATCCTTCGACTTTTCCGTTCCATGGCGCATTCCCTCCTTGAAAAGCCCGGCACTTCAGGCAAGCCGGGCCACATCACCCTAGGGCCAATCAAATCAGAAAAACCGAAAAGCGTCCAGAGCAATATCTCAAGCTCATGTTTTCAAATAGTTTACATGTTTTTTCAAGGTCAGCTTCAACACCCTGCCGGTTGAATTGCGAATGGCCCCTGCCGGTTGAAAAACCGTTTCGCGCCTTTTAAGATGGTGTAACAACCTGCAGATAAAGCACGGGCTTTGCCTTTTGCCTGGCCTGTTCAGCTTTCTCCCTCAACATCAAAAATGGATAAGTCCTCATGAATCGTCGTTTGATGCTCTTTTTTTCGGCCATGGCAATTGGCCTTGCCCCGCTGGCCGGCGCCGCCGAGAAATCAGCCACCCCTGTGCGCATGGGCTGTGGCCACATGACATTTGACACCGTGCCCGGCTGGGCCCTGGGTGCCGACGGCAAATCGGTGCTTGGCTCGACTCACGGCGGTGTGGCCGTTGACAAAAACGGCAATATCTACACCAGCGCCCATGCCGGCCTGTTTGTTTTTTCGCCTGATGGCAAGATTGCCCGCAAATTTCTGGGCAATCAGTATGCCGATATGCACGACATCAAATATCGCGACGAGCCCGAAGGCGAATTCATTTACGCCGCCCGGAACAATTCCGCCGAGGGCCTGAAGATCAACGCCGTGACCGGCGATATCGTGCTGCGGCTGCCGTTTCCCAAAGAATCGGGCCTTGAACTCAAGCGGTTCAGCCCCACAGCCATCACCTTGGCCCCGAATGGCGATATTTTCCTTTCCGACGGCTATGCCAGCGACCACATCTTCAAGTTCGACAAAACCGGCAAGTACATCAAGCACTTTGGCGAAAAAGGCAATGGCCTGAAGCAGTTCAACACCGCTCACGGCATGACGCTTGACACCCGCTATGAGCCGCCCCGCCTGCTGATCTGCGACCGCAACCACCAGCCCAAGGGCCGCCTTCTGCATTACGACCTTGACGGCAATTTCATTGATGAAGTTGTGACCGGCCTGGGCATGCCCACATCAGCCATTGTGCAGGGCGACCATGTCTCGGTGCCCGACCTGCACGGCCGTCTGGTCATTCTCGACAAAAGTAATACCATCATTGCCGTTCTTGGCCATAATTCCGACTCCAAGACACGCAACAACTTCAATGTGCCACAGGATAAATGGATTGAAGGCATCTTCAGCGGCACCCACGGCTCGGCCTGGGATAAGGACGGCAATCTCTTTATTCAGGACTGGAACGTCTCGGGCCGGATCATGCGCCTCAATCGCGTGAAATAATCTCACCTGCGGCACATTCCGGGTCGGGCTTTTGACCGTCATTCGCTCCATCAGGCCGGTGGCTGATCCAATTCATGGGTCACCCCCGGCTTTCCTTTTCCACGAACTTCAATTGAGTCTCCCAGCCAGTTATGTCACAATAGGCTTGGAGAAATGAGTTTTCCGCCCTGGCCCGCCATGACACAATTTCAGACAGATCCGCCGCTGCCACAGACAATTCGTTGCCCCCAGTGCAACGAACTGGTAAGCGATTCTGATTACTCGCCGCATCAGCCGCCACCGCATTGCCCCATCGCGCTGACGGGTGGCCCCTGCGCCCTGGTCGCCGACACCCCAGGCCCGCCTGACGAACCCACTTCGCCGGAATCGACCCGCATTGTCGAAGCCGGGCAAGGCTCCACCGTCACCAGCGACGACACCATCATTGCCGGCACCTCGGGCCTGCGGCGCGATGGCTTTCCCGTGCTTGATGACCTCGTTAAAACCGAACTGGGCCAATATTTTGTTGAGGAAATGATCGGTCGTGGCTCAATGGGCCGCGTTTACAGGGCCACTCACAAGTCGCTCGACCGCCCCTGCGCCCTGAAAATCATGAGCCCCGGCCTCGTCGCCCAAAAGCCCCAGGTGCGCGAACGATTCTGGGCCGAAGCCCGCGCCGCAGCCGACCTGGTGCATCCGCATATCGTTACAGTGCATAACCTTGGGACTGATCGCGGCTATAACTATATTGAAATGGAATTCGTGCCCGGCGGCGTCACCCTGCGCGAGGCCGTAGTGCACAATGGCATGCTGGAAGTGCCGAACGCCACAGATCTTGTGCGCCAGGTCTGCCAGGCGCTTGATGCCGCACACAGCCGTGGCCTTGTTCACCGCGATGTCAAGCCTGCCAACATTTTGCTGGGTGGCGATGGCCGGGCCCTGCTGGCCGACTTCGGGCTGGTTTACAACATCAACGAACGGTCCGAAAAGTCCAACGCCGTTTCCGGCACCCCCAGCTTCATGGCCCCCGAACTCTTCGGCGGGGCCATTGCCACGCCCCAGTCCGATATTTACGCCCTGGGTGTTACGTTTTTTTATCTCCTCACAGCGCAACTCCCTTACACATCAGATATTTACAATCAGATTTACCGGATGCACCGCAGCTCGCCGGTGCCTGAAGCCAAAAAGATCAATTCGGACGTTCCCGAGCAGGTCCAGCAGATTCTGCAACGCTGCATGGCCAAAAGGCCGCAGGATCGCTATGCCACCGCCTGGGAACTGGGCAATGACCTGGAAGACGTGCTTTTCGATTATCAGGATATCGAAACCATTGTGCATGAGAGCCTTGAAGGCGTAGATGGCCTGGTGCAGGGCGGCTCCGACCTCTGGCGAGTGATTCTGCGACTGCCGAAAAACCGCATTCAGGAAGTTTATCTGGAAATTGCCCGTGGCCCGCTGGGGCAAACCAGCCTGATGGTCTATTCTGTTTGCGGGCCGGCACTTGCGAAGGATTATGAGTTTGTCCTGCGGCTCAATAACGATCTCCCGTTTGGCGGTATATCGATCCGCGACGTGAAGGGGCAGGCCATGTTCCTGATGACGCGCACATTTGACCGCGCCAACCTTCGCTCAAGTGAAATCAGGTCAACACTTTACGAAATTGCCCGGCGAAGCGACTGGACAGAGGAACGGCTCACAGGAACCGACCTCTTCTGATTTCATTCCCCAGCCCAGATTCGGCAGGAAAACACCGGTGCAAGGCGACCCGCGAAAAATCCCTCTTAATATCATCAGGCCCGACCTGATGCCGCCCGGCCGGGTGCCGCGCGACGAAATGACGCCTGACGACTGTATCTGCAACCATTGTCCGGGTAAGTGCTGCCGCTATTTCACGGTGCCCCTGCGCACACCCCGCACGGCTTTTGACTTCGACGAACTCCGCTGGTTTCTGGCCCACGGGCAGACGCTGATCTTCACGGAAACCGAAGAGAAAAAAGGCCGGAAACGAACGAAGTGGAACCTGGTTGTCTGGACTCAGTGCCAGTATCTCTTGCCCGATAACGGCTGTTCGATATATCATACAAGGCCACAGGTCTGCCGCGATTACAGCACGGAGAGCTGCGAATACGACACACCGTGGAGCTTCGAGCAATCATTTGAATCGCCCGAGGCAATTGAAGCTTACGGCCGCGACTATCTGGCCCGGGCCCGTGAAGCCCGTCGCCAGGCTCGCAAAAGCCGCCAGCACTGACCACGTTTCTTCCCAGGAATTTTTTCATGGCCCGGCGTTCGAATCATTACGAAGCGGCGTTTGAGGCCTACATCCGCCAGCAGATGGTGCCTTGTGTGGCCGTCGATGAATGTCGCCGGCCGCTTTCGGAAGAGGGCACCCTCAAAAACCCCGATTTTTTGATTTATCCCCGTGCCGCGAAGAACCTTCTGGTTGAGGTTAAAGGCAAGTGGGGTAAGGACAACCGGGGCCGGCGGCCGTGGGAAAATTGGGTCACAACGGATGATCTGGATGCGCTGGTGCGGTGGCAGAAGATGTTTGGGCCGGGCTTTGTCGCCGCGCTGGTTTTCGTGTATGCTGAAGCAGCACCGGATTACCAGTTGCCCGATGAGTCGCCAAACGGCTTCCCGTTCCGTGGCTTTCTCTACCGCTTCTGGGCCGTGGCTCTGGACGACTACATTGCCCATCTGAGGTCGAGAGGCATGGCATGGAAGGCGGTGGCCATGTCGCGAGACGCCTTCCGGGCAAGGGTCAGGCCACTGGCGGAATGGATCCCGATGATTGAAACCAACGCATCCCGACCCACCGGACTGGCTCCTCGAAAAAAGGTCAAAGTGAAATCATGAAAAAGCCCGCACAAATTTTTCTTGCCCTGCTTGTTCTGGCCGTTCCCACCCTTGCCTCCGCCCAGGAAGCAACCCCCGGCACTGAAGAAAAAGCCGCAGGCAAACCGTTTTACGGCTATGCCGGCTGGGGCATACTTGCCTTCGGCGCCCTCTGGGGTGCATGCAAAGCCTCTCGCCGCTGATTGTTACTGACAACCCGCCGAACCTGCCAGACCCCAAAGAGATGAACACACAGACAGCCCGGGATCGCGTCGAGCGAGCTGAAATTGCCTCGATTTACCACTTGCCGCTGATGGATCTGATCGGCCGGGCCAATGCCGTTCACCGGGCTCATCACAACCCGACCGAAGTGCAGGTCTGCGTTCTGCTCTCGATCAAAACCGGCGGCTGCCCGGAAGACTGCGCCTATTGCAGCCAGTCGGCCCGCTACAACACCGCTGTTGATGCCCAGGCCCTCATGCCGGTCGATGACGTTCTCAACAGCGCCCGGGCCGCCAAAGCCTCGGGTGCCACCCGCTTCTGCATGGGTGCCGCCTGGCGTGAAGTGCGCAGCGGCCCCCAGTTCGACCGCGTTCTGGAAATGATCCGGGGCGTCGCCGCCGAAGGGCTGGAAGTCTGCTGCACCCTTGGCATGGTCACGCCCGAACAGGCCGTCGCCATGAAAGAAGCCGGCCTGCACGCCTACAACCACAATCTCGACACGTCGGCCGCCCACTATAACGAAGTGATTCACACACGAACCTACGAAGACCGCCTGAAGACCCTGGCCGCCGTGCGCGATGCCGGCATTTCCGTCTGCTGCGGCGGTATCCTCGGCCTGGGCGAGACCGACGACGACCGTATCGACCTGCTGCACACCCTGGCCAACCTGCCTGAGCCACCTGAAAGCGTTCCCGTCAACAGGCTTGTCGCCATTGACGGCACACCGCTGGAAGGGGCACCACCGGTCAGCGTCTGGTCCATGCTCCGCATGATCGCCACGGCCCGCATTCTCATCCCTTTCGCCATGGTTCGGCTCTCGGCCGGTCGGCTTGAGATGACGGAAGCCGAACAGGCTCTTTGCTTTACGGCAGGAGCCAATTCGATTTTTGCCGGCGATAAACTCCTGACTACGCCCAATCCTGCCACCGACCGCGACGCCCAGATGCTGGCCACACTTGGCCTGACACCCCGCCCGGCTTATGCAAACCCTTCCGCTGATAGTGATTGCCACTCGCACAAGCCGGCGGCTGAAACTTCATGCCAGTCGGGCCAGCCGTGTTGCGAGACAATGCTCGTGCGCTAAATGGCCGACTCTGGTTTGACTCATACCGCCAGCCCGATCGTAATCACCGGTGTCGGGCTTGTGACAAGTCTCGGCTGGGGCATGAAAACGAGCTTCGACCGGCTCTCGGCCGGCGAGTCGGGTGCCACCACGGGCACCTGGAACATCAGGCCCGGGCTTGCCCTGCCATGGGCGGGCTACCCTTTGCCCGTAGCGGGCCCCGTGCCTGAAAAGCCGTGGGATGACCCGGTTTTCTCAATTCTGGATCACGCCACGCGTGAGGCCATGGCCGATGCAGGCCTGAGCCCGGGCCTGATCGACCCAAACCGGATTGGCGTTGTCGTCAGCCTGAGCAAGGGTGCCGTCAAAAAACTCTCTCGGCAGCAACTTGAAAGCCACCACGGCCAGCATGCCCCCGGCGGTTATCTTGATTCCAGCCCGTCGGCCGGGGCGGCGTTTGTCGCTTCGCTCAACGGTGCCTGCGGGCCTTGTCTGGCACCTGTCACAGCCTGTGCCTCGGGGCTGACAGCCCTTCGCCACGGAGCCGCTCTGCTTGAGCGGGGCCTGGTTGATATTGTGCTGGCAGGCGCTGCTGATGCTTCACTGGAACCCTTGATGTACTCAGCATTTGCACGCATGCGATCGCTGGCCGGGCCAATTCAGCCGGAAGAACCGGCCGGACGCTGGCTGAGGCCCTGGTCATCCCAGCGAAACGGCTTTCTCATTGGCGAAGGCGGCGCCGTCTTTCTGCTCCAGCGTTTGTCGGATGTCGATCCGGCCAGACACCCAAACCCACTGGTCATCGAACGATTCTCCGCCGGTTCCGAAGCGTTTCACCCAACCCGCCCACGTTTGACAACCGAGATTCTGGAACGTGTCATTGCCAGGGCCTTCGTGGCGAATCCGGCAGATCAGCCGCCCGACATGGTTCACCTGCATGCCACAGCCACGCGAGAATTCGACATGCTTGAATTTCAGGCCGTTCGGCGAGTGCTGGGTAAATCGCTTGGCTACCCGTGGTTTGTCGCCTCAAAACCGGCTGTGGGGCACTGCCTGGGTGCTGCCGGAGCCGTTGAACTGGCCATCAGTTGCGAAGCCCTTCGCCGACAGCTCGTTCCCCCATTTGCCCCCGCCAGCGACAGCGAAATGGGCCACCTCGTCAAAACTCCGGGGCCCCTTGCGCAGGCTTATCCGCTCCGGCAGGTTCTGAAAATTGTCGCAGGCTTTGGCGGACACATGGAAGTCTGCCTAATTGATCGGATATCGTGAAATGTGTAGCCAAAAGTCAACAGTGATTTCGCTTTGAAAAGTTATGTTCACAATCGTGACTTTTCCGCCTTTTGGCAAGGCTATTGATCTCTTACAGGAACGATTATGAATTTCTTTTATTCAACATTCCGAACAAATTTTGGTGGTAATCAATCAATTGCTTTGAAAAACCATACAAATCCGTTATAAATATATTCGGCTATCCGAACAACAATTGGTTTTTGCACCCAGTTCCAATCAGAACTGAATGTAAGCCGAGGCAAATGATGAACTTGAAACACAATTTAATAAATGGCCTTCTGTCGCTGGCCATGCTTATAACGGCCACAACGCTGCAAGCCGGCCAACTCGAATTATTCACAACCGGTGTCACCAATCCCACTGCCGGGTTTTATACCGGTACGATTGGCTTTGGTGTATCCAATAACGGTATTGTCGCTGGCACCTCAAACCTTGGCGCTGCCAATGAAGCCGCCTTTGTTTTCAGAACCGGTGGTAGTGGCGGAGTGCCGACCTATAACGTTTTGAACGTGCCAGGCCGCGTCCTGTCGATCTCGGCTGATGGCTCAAAGGCTTCCGGTTATGCCGTGACGCCCGGTTGGTCAAGCGGCATGGTCTGGACAACTGCCGGTCAGTCAGTCGCCCAGCTTGATACACTTCTGGGTTTCACCATCGGGGCAACTATCAGCAACAATGGCCAGCTTGCAGCCGGGTTCGGCAGCAGCCAGATGGCTTCATGGAATTCCGATGGCACGGGCAGCACGGCTCTTGGCCAGGTGCAGGGGCCAGGCTGGGTTCCTGCCGCCAATTTCGGCTGGGCCGGTGGCGTGTCTGACACAGGCTTGGTCGGTGGCACTTCGGGTTATTCCGGTGGTGTCGGCAATGGTGCCCGCGTTGCGGTGATCGCCCAGGCGGGTGTAGCCAACAGCACGGCCCAGCTTGGTAATGGTGTGCTTGATGGCACAATTGCCAATCCTTATGGCAAGGTGCTTGGCATTAACAGCAACGGAAACGTGCTGATTGGTGAATCATATGTCGGTTCGGGTACTGATGTGGTCAGCCGCGGCTTTATCGTTGACCGCACCATTTCTGATAATCTTGCCGATATGGGCACACTGGCCGGTTTCACCCAGATTCGGGCTCAGGATCTTACTAACCCCATCGCAGGTGTTGGTAAAGCTGTTGTAGTGGGCCACGCGTGGGGTGGATCTGTTGCCAGACCTGACTATACGAACATGTCGGCGGTTATCTGGATTCCCGGTTCGGGCGCCCAACTTCTTCAAACTTATGCTGCT
>JBJTRR010001140.1:0-6123 GCA_046076185.1 bacterium
AAAACAGATTTGCCGGCAAAGGGGTCGCCCGGCGTGCGGTCAAGATAATTTCGCATCTGGCTGACGACCAGCTCTCGCTGAGGATTACGACCGGCACGAACACGGCCCCAGATTTTCGCTACGCGGTCTTTATCGGCCAGATCCTGCAGGCGTCTGACATGATTCAGATTCACGGCGTTGGCAGGGATTTTGCCGGCTTCAACGGCTTCAACAAGGGCTTTGGCCCAGGGGGCACGCTCTGTTAAAAGCTGAATGGCACGCCCCTTGTTGTTATTCTCAAGACGGCTGTAGAGGTTGATGATCATTGGGGCAATTTCGGGCTCGGAGCGGATGCCAAGCCGCAAAATGAATTCGCCCCTGGGTGCATGATTCAGAAGGCCGGATTCGGGCGGAATGACGGAACCGGCAAGCTGCAGGGCCGTTGGCCCGTCAGACTGGAGCATGACGACTTCCCAGGCTCTCGTACGCAAATCGGTCGCTATGGCCCGGCTGGTTACCCACATTCGTAGTTGCTCAAGGCTTGGTGCATCGCCAGCCTGGGCCAGGATCAAGGTGATTTCACGAGTGATCGGGTGTTCGGGGCCACGCTTTTCGGCGACAGGTGTCAGGGCAGGGCGAATGGCTGCGAGCAATGGGGCACGATCCTGCCAGGGCAGGCCAGCGAGGCGCCCAGTGGTGGCACGAAGGGCATAGGACGCGCCATCGGCATCGCCACTTTCCATGATACGGGTCAGGAGCCAGGGGAGAGTTTCGGCATCAGGCCTGGGGGCGAAAAGCAGACGTTCGTAAATTCGTGGGAAGAGTTCGCGGGCCCCGGTGTTGGTTTTCAGGTCGAGGTCGCCCAAAACGGCCGGCAAATCGGCCGAGGCGGAAGTCAGAAGCGGTTCCATATTGCGGAAGATGATGCGGGGAATGATTTTATCGCCGCCATGTTCCTGCAATATCACCGCCCAGCCGGGCATGGGGTCCTGACCTTTGGCCAATTTGCCAAGGGCGATGGCGACCTGAAGGGCGACGTCGGGGTGGCTGTCGGAGGCTTGCTGCTGCACGCGGCTGGCGGCCCGTTTCGAGGCTTTTTCGCCCTGAGAACCGGCATAACGGACGACCCAGGAACGGACTGTGGGGTCGGCATCGTCAAAGAGAAGCCTTGCCGGCGGTTCGGCCAGCATATTGGCTGAAATCAGGGTGTATAGAGCGTTCAGGCGTTTGTCTCGCGGGGTTTCGGCGTCAAGGGCCAGTTTGGTCAGGGCAGGGGCCTGGCCGTCAAGCTGGCGTTCGGTGAGGATGCGGCGGGCGGTTTCACGGTGCCAGATGTTGTCATGGCCCAGAAGTTCGGCCAGTTCAGCGGAAGACTTTTTCGCGAGATCTTCTACGGGCAGGAGTTTATTTTTGTCGTATCGCACACGGTAGATGCGGCCTTTCAGGCGATCGATACCGGCCGGGTCGCGGTTGGCGTCCTGATAGCAATGGTAGCGGTCGTACCAGTCAACAATGTAGAGGCTGCCATCGGGGCCTGGCTTTTGTACGACCGGCATAAACCAGGCGTCGTTGGCGTGAAGGAAATCGCTTTGGGATTTGGCAGAGTAGGTTGAGCCGTTCTTCAGGACGGTGTCAAGATTAATTGCGTTGCCGTGGATATTGCCCATATAGAGCTTGCGGCGAAATTCCGAAGGGAAATTGGCACCGTCAAAAAAAGTGATGCCGCAGTAGGCCCGTTTCTGGTGCAGGTGATCAACGATCGATTCGAGTTTCCAGGTGAAAGGCGGGTAGGGGCCGCCCTGACGGTGGTAGTATCCGGTCTGTGTCAAATGCCAGAGGTGGTCGATAACGCAGGCACTGGCGAAAAGTTCGCCTTCGGCGTTTACGGCAATGCCCCAGGGGTTTGAGGTGCCTTCGCAGAAAAGTTCGAAGTCGCGTGTGACGGGATGAATGCGGAAGATGGCGCAAGTGAAGTCGAATTTTTTGCCGCGATATTCAATGTGCGACGGATTGAAAACGCCATTCCAGCCATAGAGCCAGCCATCGGGGCCCCATGTCAGGCTGTTGGGCAGTTCGTGTGTGTCGTCGCGGCCGAAGCCGGTTACGATCACTTCGGTTTTGTCGGCCTTGCCGTCGTTATCCGTATCCTGCAGAAAGAGCAGGTCGGGGGAATTGGCGACCCAGACGCCGCCGTGGCCAATGGCGATGCCGGAAGGGATGTTCAGGCCGTCGGCAAAAATAGAGGTTTTATCAGCTTTGCCGTCGCCGTTGGTGTCTTCAAGCACTTTGATTCGGTCGCGGCCCTTGCCTGGCTCGCGCCGGGGGTATTCGAGGCTTTCGGTGATCCAGATTCGACCACGGTCGTCGAATGTCATGGCGACGGGGTTCACCACATCGGGTTCGGCGGCAACCACATCAACGACAAATCCGGGCGGGAGCTTCATTTTAGCCACGGCTTCGGCAGGTGAAAGGGCCGGGCCGGGAGGAGCATCCTGCGCGTGCGGAATCAGGCCATCCTGCTGTGCGTAAGCCAGGGAAATGGAGGCAAGGAATGCGACTGATAAAGCTGAGAGGGAGAAACGCCGGGGCATCATGCGGGCTGAACCTTTCCGATATATTTTGCAATTGCGTTGGCCAGGTGGTGGGGCTGCACAAAATGGAGACAGGTGCGACGGCAGAGCATTTTCGAGCCTGTGCCCATTATCCGGCCGGAATCGCTTGGGGAATGACCGATTTTGGGTCACTTGATTGGCTTATTATGCCAAAGATGTCTGGCTGTTGCGATATGAAAGAATGGCCGAGCGGGAAATCAATGAGGATGAGGATTTTGGATGAAATGACGATTGAAAATCTTGGAAAAAAAGAAAAACCCCGGCAGAACCGGGGCTGGGAGAATTTGAAGATCAGTCAGTCAAAATCAGCCACGAGCTTTCCAGGTTGACCAGTTGCGAATGGTCGTGCTGTCGAAGCGGGTGGAATTGACCAGGGCGTTGACTGAAGCGAGGTTCATGGCACGACCGGGGCGGGCTTTTGGCGTTGCCGCTGGGGTATCGTTGCCCGAGTCGTTAACGGTTGGGGCGATATCGGGGTTGGCGACGAAGTCGATCTTGACGTTCTCGTTACCGACAGTGACATCCTGCACGCCAAGGGCCTTCATGCCACGGCGGGCTGAAACGCGATAGCGGCCTGGTGAAAGGTCCATCTGATAGCCGCCGGAGTCCCAGTTATTGACTGTTGAAACTTCACCGGTGGTCAGGTTCTGGGCACGAATCTGCACCATATCGATGCCTTCGCCCGGGGTGTAGAAGTCGTTACGATTCATGTCGTTGTAGATCACGCCGACGAGCTTTGGCGTTGGATTCTTTGATGAGCGGGCAAAATTCTGGGTGACGACCAGCGGGCCCAGATTTTTATTTGATGTGCTGATAATGCCGACGCCGACTTCATTGAACGACTGGTCTTTGCCGACATTGGTCTGCTGAATGTTGCGGCGATGGCCCTTATCGGCCACGCCCCAATCCATCAGGAAGGCCTGCATGGCGTTATCGACAGACTGGGCGAAGGCATAGGCGTTTTCGGTTGAGAGCACTTCGCCGTCGTAACCGTTGGCGGCCATGCGGGCGTTCAAGTCCATGCCGTTCGGGCCTGAGTGTGTTTGAACACCGGAGTTGGCCTGATATTGCGATTGCATGGTTGCAGCGGCGGCCAGCTTGTCGTTCCAGGCAAGCGGCTGCTTGGGCTGGGCGTTGGCAATGGCTGAGGTGGCGGCGGAAATGCTTTCGCCGTAATAGTCCATTGTCATGGAAAGTTCGGCGAGGTCTGTTGTTGCGGCCCTTTGAGCGGCGGCCGAGGGGTTGGTGCGTGCCTCGTTGATCAGTTCAAGCATATACTGGGCCTGATCGGAAGGGCCACCTGATGAAAGAACCTGGCGGCTTTCCAGTTGATCGAGACCTGGCTTGATATTTTTCTGTATACGAGACATCCGAAACCTCCGTTGGATCTTTGCGAAGTCAACCGAATCTCCGGCTTAACCCGCCTGATCGCCACAATCGATATTGCGACTTTTATCACATCGATCGATCGGGCAACTTTCTTCAGGATTTTTTTTTTCGCCTGCCTGTTTTCCCCAGGCAGGCTGCCGTCGTGATGGATGAAAGGAAATGCACTTGCCATGCCAATCACGTTTTTTAGATTTAAGTTGCTGGTTATATTACTAGCTAAGTTATTGTAGTGTAGTCATATGCAGTTAAGATAAAAACTTGTATTGACATTTTTACTAATTTACAAACGGCGTGCGGTTGGAGAATTTTCACATGTTTTTTTGTAACCCTCTGTGAAAATATGCGGGATGATTTCATTCTGCCTTATTTTATTTGATAAACTTAAACTTTGACTAAAGAATTGCATTTGTTTTTCCGAAGAGCCTGGCGACTTATATTATTGCCAGTTTATAGGCTTGATCATATTGTAGGGCAGGGTTATTGCAATATTACATTTCGATTTGGATTCGCCTGCATCTTCTCCCCTGAGAAATCAAATACTAACCGCTCCGCCTGGGATTAGCAGCCGGGGCGCAGATTGATCAGTCAGGGGCTTTAAACATAGCCCCTGGCTTTCATCAGTTCGATGATCAGCCGCACGCATTCAGCCACTTCCAGCTTTTCGGTGTCAAGTTTCAGGTCTGGTGATTTCGGCTCTTCAAATTCGGCACTCACGCCCGGCATGCGGGCGATCTTGCCTTCGTCGGCCAGCCGATAGGCCCCGCTCTGGTCGCGTGATCGCAGCACGTTGATTGGTGCAGTGCAATAGACCTCAAGAACCCGGTCGCGACCGATCAGGTCTTTGGCCTTCTCTCGCACGTCTTCATGCGGGGCGACGTAAGCGGCAATGGTGATCAGGCCTGCTTCGTTCATCAACTTCGCCACTTCGGCCGATCTGCGGAGGTTTTCCGAACGGTCATCGGCCGTGAAGCCAAGGTCGCGGTTCAGCCCCTGGCGCATATTCTGGCCGTAAAGCACGGTGGCGGCTCGGCCCTGTTCCCACAGTTGGCGTTCCAGCTCAAAGGCAATCCGGCTCTTGCCGCTGCCCGTCAGGCCGACCAATAGCACAGTGACTGGCACCTGGCCGAATCGTTTTTCACGATCTGCCGGTGGCACCAGGCTTTCGCGAAGCTTCAGCCGCACCGTTGCCTGGGCCGACCATGCATCGCCCGAACCCCGGCCGCCGCCTGCCTCGAGAATCATTCCCGCCCCAACGGTGTTGTTCGTGAGCCTGTCAATCAGGATGAACGAGCCGGTGGCGGCATTGTCGCGATACGAGTCGCAAGCGAGGGGCTGGGTCAGGCCAATCTGAACATGGGCCACTTCATTCAGGCCAAGTCGGGCCACGGCTCTGTGTTCCAGCGAATTGACATCCACACCATATCGAAAGCTGGTGATCTCGGCGGTCATTTGCCGGGTTGTCTGCTTCAGGGTGTAGGTTCGGCCAGGAACCAGGGGTTGCTCGGCCATCCAGACCACCATGGCTTCAAGCTCGCCGCTGACAACCGGCAGGATATCAGGATGCACCAGCATATCGCCCCGGCTGACGTCAATCTCGTCTTCGAGAGTCAGTGTCACGGCCTGCGGAGCAAAGGCCTCGTCAAGTTCTCCGTCAAATGTCACAATAGATTTGACACGGCTTCGCTTGCCTGAGGGGAGCACCATCAGTTCGTCGCCCCGGCGCACCACGCCTGATGCGATGGTGCCGGCAAATCCACGAAAATCAAGATTCGGGCGGATGACATATTGAACGGGGAAGCGGAGGTCGTGCAGGTTGCGGTCGCTGGCGATATGCACCGTTTCCAGATGATCAAGAAGCGAAGGGCCGCCATACCAGGGCATGACATCGCTGCGTGAGGCCACGTTGTCGCCCTTCAGGGCTGACATGGGGATGAAAACAATGTCGCGAAGTTCAAGCTTGGCGACAAAATCGGTATATTCCTGCTTGATTTTTTCAAACACATCGCTGGAATAGCCGACGAGGTCCATCTTGTTGATGGCCACGACAACGTGCTTGATACCCAGCAGCGATACGATATAAGAATGGCGCTTTGTCTGTGTCATGACCCCATGACGGGCGTCAATGAGAATAATGGCCAACTGG
>JBJTRR010001141.1:0-3220 GCA_046076185.1 bacterium
CACGACATGGCGTCTTCATTATTGCCATGGCCAACATGAAAAATTTTGCCCATGCCTTCCGTGCGATAGCCATTTGCCTTGAAATATTGAGGAAATGTGATTGCGTCAGGGCGCGACTTGCGAAAATTCGTCGCAAGATCATAAATTCCCAAAGTCTGCGGCCGAAGCGATGTCAACAGGGCATTCCGTGAAGGTGAGCAAACCGCCTGATTGCAATAGGCCTGAGCAAAAAGCAGGCTCTTCGATGCCAACCGGTCTATATTCGGTGTTTTTGCCAAGGGGTCGCCATAGCAGCCAATATTCGGCTTGAGGTCGTCCACACAGATCAAAAGCACATTCGGCCGTTCAGCCGCCCACGATCGGCCAGTAATCATACAGATGGCAGCCACCAAAGCCTTTAGCCTGATATCCATGATCTTTACACCTGTCAATCTGTTTTGATTATGCATGCATTCAGACGGTGAATTGAAGGGCAAAAAGGTCGGCTTCCTGCATCATGAATCGAAGCCTGACCGGCTTGCCCGCCAGGGCTGCCAATGAAGGTTTTTTCTTCCAGGCGGCAGTTTCATCAATCGCATCTCCCACAAGTGTTGTGGCGTTGGCCATCTCAAAACCCTTGATTGGCTTGCCATCGGGCGATTGAATTTCGACTTTAAGCTGCCCGCCAGCACTTGTCGCATAATTGAGCGACAACCGACTACCCTTGAAAACAAAAGGTTTGGTTGTCATTTCAGCAATATCGGCCCCAGCCCTCACCGAAGCGAAGCCATCCATCCTCAGCGTGTATCGGCGGAAGGGTGTCATATAGATCGACAGTTCTTCAGGGCCCGTGGGCACAATATTCCAGGCGGCATAGTTCGAACGATTGCCCCAAAGGCTCTTATCGAGCCCTGGGCGAATAAAGGCTTCACGGAAGGTGCGATCAAATTTTGACGCATCCCGCGCCGTCATGAACATGACATCTGTACTTTCGCCCCGATCCGGGAAAAACCGGGTTGGCGTGGCGATATAAATATGAGGAGCACGAAAATACGGATGTGTAAGCGTTGTGTAGATATGCTCACCCGGAAAATTCGGCTTCAGTGGCACAGGCTCCGTCCAGGTCCTGTAATCCTGAGAAGTCGTCCGGCACACAGACCTGAGCTTTTTGTCAAGGAAATGACGAAAGTAACAGACATAGCAATTTTCTGTCTCTGACCAGAACGATACATTCTGCGAATCAAATGCATATTCTTTCGTGTAACTGATAACCGGCTTATCCTGTAGTTTATTCCAGCGTATGCCATCGGCGGATACAAACGCAAAAAGCATACTTTTCACGGTTCCCGCAAGTGCCTTGAAGCGTTCTTCGGCGGGCACGCCCGGGCGAGTGTCAATCATTGGGGCAAAGTTATGGCAGAAAGGCGGCTCGTGCAGGATGACGTTATTGCTTTTTGAGCCGTCAATTTCTACAAGCCCGAGGTTTGGCCACAACCAGTTGATACCATCACGGCTTTCGCAATAGCGAGTCACTTCCGGGGCATCGCCATCGCGCTTGGCGCCTCGACCATCACGCGTGTAAAGCCTATAAAGTGGGCCATCCTTGATAATCGTGCCATATTCCATATGATTGCCGGGCAGGTTGGTAGCGGCCGCTTCGACCGGTGAATGCAGCACGAGGCGTGCACCCTGCAGCGAATCGATCAGAAAATGATCAATAAAAAGTTCTCGCCGGCTGCCAATTTCCAGCGGTGCCGAGCTATCTGCCGCCATGGCATTTAATCGACCAGAAAAAAAAGACGGGTTGCATGATACGGTGGAAGCTGCGGCTGTTTGCGCAATTCTAAGCAAATGCCTGCGATGCATGAGCAAATACCCTGATTGAAGATGTTGGGAGAGAATCACCCGTAGCCGGTTTCGGGCCACTTGTATGACGATTGTTAAATAATATCAGAATCAGTTGAGGCTGAAGCGAACTTTTCTGGAATTTTTCACACCAAACGGATTTTCAAGAAAATTGTGATGGCAATCGGAACAAAGAATGAATTGGGCCGTTAATTCACCGCCAGACTGGGCATCGTCACGCTCGGGTGGGCAATTCATGATTATTTGCGTCATCATTTCCAGCGGGTCGGTATCCCGATCAGGCATAACCGGTTGAAGTTTATTATCGGCTTCCGTCACATCAAGGCGGACGAGGAAACGCTTTTCGACAACGTCATTAAATTGTCGGCCACACCGGCTGCAATTGCAATCGGACATATTGTATAGTTCCCGCATCAGAATAGACGCGAAGAGATCAAAGATGATCTTTACGATTTCTTGATCTTAACTTCACTGTCGTTATGTTGAGAAGCCCCTGCCCCAATTTTTTTGTGAGTCAACATCGCCCTGCCACCAGCGACAAAGAGGCAAAGCAGAATTCCCGCAAATTGACCATAAATAGCTGCTTTCAATTGAGTTGGGCGATAAACAGCCACAATCATCTGGCCAGCATGATCAGCTGTGATTTTGATGCGGATAAACCCGGTAAGTTTATCAGCTTCAACCTTCAGGAAGTCGCCTTTTTCGGATTTCGCCGACCATCCTTTCGCGAAATTTTCGCGAATCAATATCGATCCATCGAGCGGCTCAGTTCTGGCACGAATTTCAAACCTGCCTGGTTCATCTTTCAGCAATTTTTCTACATCGCCCTCCACCCGTGGCACTCCCGGCCAAAGCCCAATCCAAAGGCCGGGAACCACTTCGGCAATTTTCTCAAAAAGACCATCTGCTGGCCTGCTTCGAGCCAATACCCCTGCTACACCGGCTCGCCTGAGTGGTTCTGCAATTTCCGTAATATCCCGCCAGCCTAGGTCTATACGACTCGTGCGGTCACCCGCCCGACGACGATCAAGAAGCACCTCAAAAGGCTTTAATCCTGCCAAAAGTTCAATCGAATCATAATTACGCAAGTCTTTGAGGCCCATGGCCATCAGTTGATTTGGGGGCAAGGCCTCGCCCAATGCCAGGAACCGTGCCTCATAACCCTTGGAAACATAAACTGAAGCAATTGAGCGAAGTTCATGAGCCAATTTTGCATCCACGATTGCATTCAACCAATTACGTTTAACATGCGGGTTGTAGTTCCAGCCAAACTGAATCAGTTCAGCGAATGCAATGGTGGCGAGAAAAATGGCTCGCCGCCGCGGCCGCCCTTGAGCAAACCACCAGGCCACCAAAACCAGAAGACAGACTAGCG
>JBJTRR010001142.1:0-4000 GCA_046076185.1 bacterium
GAATTGATTTTATTGTTTTGTAAGTCATTGTCGTCTCTCAAAAGTATCCCCGGGAGACGCAGAAAAACCAAACCACATGATCTGATTTTTTCTGGCTCGACACTAAGATTACGGGCTGCTTTTGGAAGGTGACTGTAACGATCTGTAACTGATAGCAAACTAGAATTTCTGAGTGTTAAAAATTCAAAAGGCGACCATAAACTGGTCGCCTCCTGCTTCATTCCCAACGCGTTCATTTCGGGTCAGCCTGATCATCAGGCCGATGCAGCGGGCGGATTGGCGCGATATGTCACCGGAGAAAGGAGTCCGGAGATGGACTGGCCGAATGAGTCGGACGATGTGACCCGGAAGAGGTTATTACCGTCAGCAAGCCCAACTGTAATCGTGTAATTGCCAGAGGCATCGGCTTTGGCCGTGACGGGTGGCACCTTGTTGTCAACTTCAGTGTATGTCAAAGTGGCGCCTGGTGTTGCTACACCCTGGAAATTGACATTTTGCTTGTCGGTGATTCGGTCTGAAGCACCAGTGTCACTAGCCGGATCAAGTCGGGCCGTGATCACTGGATTGACCTTCACCACGACACCCAAATTTTGCTGGGCATATTTGAGGTCGGTGTTGTCAATCACACCATCACGGTTGGAATCGGTATTGAAATTATATTTGGAATCGCCAGTTTTGCTCCCGATCGCACCTTTGATCAAATCAACATCCGACTTTTGAACCTTTAAATCGCCGTTGGCATCGCCAGGCAGATAAAAACCGCTCAGGTAACTACCAGTACCATTCTTGGAATCTTTTACAGATACCGTGTAGGAACTTGCGGCGCTGCCCTTGCCAAGCTGTGCCGAGAAAAGCACAGGTTTCGGTGGCAGGTTGGTTGGTGCTGCAGCAGTGATCTTCTTCGAAGCGGGAGCTGCTATGCCGACAGATTTGCTCGACTGATTCACGACCTTGTTGATCACAGGCGAAACAGTTCCACCGGACGTGGCTGCAACGGCAACACCCAATGTCGCTTTGCCTTTGGGCAAGGTAAAGAGATTTTTATCAAGTTTAACCTTGATTGAGGAAAGATCGCCTGCTTTGGTCACTTCCCCAGGCAAAATCGCGAAAGTGTTACCCATTGAAGCAGGGACTTCCCGTCGCTCAAGCTCAGAACCTTGAACTTCAAACTGGCAACGATGTGTCTTGCGTGTTCGTTCCATAACTCGTTTCTCCTTCTGACCCCTCAGCTTTTTCAAGGGGCATGATTCAGGCGACACCCAGCTTCCCCAGTACCCCCCTCGGGAAACGAACACGGCCTGGAGTTCCCTGCTTTCTTTTCATGCAGGCCCCAAGCCGCGGCTTGTGTCTCTATCTCTGAATATCGGAATGTAACGATCAGGAAGTTAAGGTAAACTTTTCTGATTCTGACGTTTTTTTGGAATATCCGACTCTGATATGAGGTGTCGGGAAAAGTCGCCCAACCACATTCACGATACCTTTTAACTCTTTTTCAGCAAGATTAACGGCGTTATCCGGATGTAATTGTGGAGAGCTCGATGGCCAGTTGCCTTCGGTCATAACACGCCAGGCTGTAGCAACATAGAGCACAACACCCGCCCAGAAATACATACCATAGAACTGGGCCACTTTATGCCCTTTTCCTGCTGAGAACCAGCCACCGATTTCACTTGAGGTTGTGGCTATCAGGAACATTGCCAGGCCGAGAGCCCCCCCGATAAGCCATTTATCGCGCCTGCGAATATCAGGACGGAACAATCGATAAGCAAGGTATGTAATTGGCAACAATAGGGTTACATAGTGATGCTTCCAGCTTCGTTCCGAGACGAAAAGCATCGTCAAAACCACAAGCGAGAATTCACCCAGAAGGCGGGGGTCGTCCCGACGGGTCGTTTTTGTCCTGCACAGCAGAAAAAGCACACCCAGCCAGGCGATGGAAAATACTTTCAATAGTCTCGCTACAAATTTCGGATCCCAGTTCACAATATTCAGCTTGAGAGTCGATCCATACCGGCCTGGCGTTTCATCAAGCACCATTAGTCGGTTAAAGACACCGACCATCGACTGATTGATTTCCAAATCGCCGACCACTCCACCTGACACATATGGGCTGATGATGCGGTGCCACCAAGAACCAAGACACTGGCTGGCCAGGTCAGGCCCAAGCACCACCACAGGCACCACAAACATGCAGAAAAAGATGGAAACGCCGGTTGCCAAAAGCATCTTCCACGACCGTTTATAGAAGAAATAGGGCAGAAAAAGGGCAGGTGTTACCTTACAGGTGATGGCCAGGCCGAGGGCAGCCCCGCCAAGCCAGTCGCGACCACGCGACCAGGCATCAAGGCCCATCACCACCATAAACATAATCAATATGTTGATATTGCCGTGCTGAAGATCGCTCAGAATTGGTCTCAGGCTCATCAGACCGATGGCAAGCAGACACCAATGCGACATTGGCCAGTTCTTTTCGCGTACTAACCGGCCGACCATCTGGCCACACTTCACCGCCATGGCCACTTTAATCAGGAAAAATGCAACAGCTCCCCAAAGAGCGGGCAACGTCATCAGCGGATAGAGAGCGATCGGCATGACTGGAGGATTAGGATACATCTCGCGGTCGTAGATGTTGCGGCCGTTCTCCATGAGCTGGAGCACCTGATACCGCCACCTGACAAAGGCGCTTCGATCCTCAGCGGCTTTGTGGGCATAGGCCACCACTGCCATGAGAGTAACCAGACCAAGAAAAATCAGGACACCACGTCGGCCGTGCTTTTCCAGATCCTGATTCAGCGACCACGCTTCCGAACTCATCGGCAAGCCCCTTCCCTGGAGACGAGCCACCAACACTTATATTATTGATTACACAGGTATTACGCTGTGTTCTGCAACGTCATTCACCCTTGCCCCAGGTGTCAAGCTCAAGCGAAATTTCGCCCTTGGCTGATGGCTTCAATTGAAGTTTTATCAGCGGCGGAAACCTGTTGTCAGGGAGAATCTCGGGCACAACCTGCACACCTTCGGCGCCGGTGACCCTGAGATTTGGAACCCAGTGATAACGCAGAACCACAATTCGGTCAACCGCAATTCCTGATTCGGCCGGCTTGATTTTGAGTCGAAACTTTCCGTCCGCCACACTTGCACCATCTTCAACAAACTCTTGACCATTCAGAGGATAAGCTGGTTTTAATCCTGCGGTTTTATTGATTTTTGCTAGCCGGAATGGTCCGCTTTTGTATAAGACTTCAAAACTGCCGGGGTTGGCATCGACAACGGCCCTGGCACGATCACTCCAACAGAAAATTGAAGAAACCCCGTAGCGAACGGCAACTTCCTCAAGCCAAGCCAAGTCCCAGTTTTCCCTGCCTAATAGTTTGCCTTCGCCAAACTGTGCCTGATTGGTTGTCAGCGAAGCATGCAAATAGGGGCCACCGATCATTTCAATATCAAGGTCGTTGGCCAGAACACCGGAATAACGCCCACCACCAAAGGGGTCGCCACCAAAGCCGCCCTCTTCGTAAAAAATGCGAATTCCAGCAGCGATATTGGCTTTCATCGCCTGTTTCAGGCTACTGAAAATTGCCGAAGGCGGTGTGCTGGCCAGTGCTGCCGGGGCCCCGACCCATTGGCCGTAAACGGCATAAAGTATTGGCCCATAAAGACGTACTGCAAGCAAAAACAGCCCGCAGGCAAACCCGGCAGAAGCCTGGCAGTTGCTCCGCCTGAGCCATTCCAGCATGACTGTCAGGAAATAGCCGCCGGCAACCGATGCAGTAAGATAAAACGCATACGTATGACGGCCAGGCTGGAGAAAATCGAGACTCCGAAAGGCCCCGGCTGCATATCCCCAGAAAAATCCACCGGCAGCAAAGCCCAAAAGCCCGGCCGCTGCAATTTTCGATCTTTTCCAGAAAATTGGCATTCCGGCGAGAAGGCCAAGAATCAACAGGGGCTCGATGGGAGTTTCTGACCAGACAATTTTGCCAAGACGAACCAGCAT
>JBJTRR010001143.1:0-3125 GCA_046076185.1 bacterium
TATCCACATTCATGATGACAAATGCCATCACGCCGGTTGAGAAAAGGCTGAAAGGTTTTGATGTTGTCACATTCTCTCAGCGAAATTCGCCGGAATGTTCGCCCCTTTCCTGTAACGGCCTGGTTTCTGAGATCGAAACCAATGCACATTTCCTGATCGATTCGCTTGAAAAGGCTAAAAATCTGCTGGAAAGTGGCTGGTTCGACAACTCCGAGCCAAGCCCTTTTCGGATAGTGGCAGTTTATTCCGTGCCTAATCCATAATTGCCCTTGACCGTGCTGGCAATATCGGTCAAATTGAAGCGACTTACGTGGGATACATGGCGTGACATGGAGTTTCGCGGCGATCCCGGTTTGGCCACTCCGAAGCACATTCGACCAGGCTGATTTCATACGGCAACGTGACACCAGGCCTGATCTGCACTCGAACAAGGATGTAGCATGATGCGGAAATTCATTACCCCGGCCCTTGCGATGTGTTTGGGCATGGCCAGCATAGCTTCGGCGCAGCAGGCAGCCGCCGACCGTGGCGTGCAAAGAACAGCTTCCACCACTGGTGGCACTGCAGCCGCCACGAATGGCCCCACCCCTGGCCTGCCGGCTGTGATTGGCACGATCGACATGGACTCGGTCTTCAAGAATTACGAGAAAGTCAAAGTCAGCAGCGATGACATTGCCGCCAAGGCCATGGCCAAGCAGAACGAGCTGCAGAAGCTTGTGGCCGATATGAAAACCCTGGCTGAAAAGCAGGGTAGCCTGGCCCCCACCAGCCCCGAATTCAAGAAGATTGACCAGCAACTGACACAAATGAAGATTCAGGGCGAAGCTGCCCAGGAATCGGCACGCAAGGAACTGGCCCAGCTTGAAGCGGAAGCACTTTCGGCCCTTTACCGCGAAATTCAAAGCATGACAGCCCGTGTCGCTGCATGGCGTGGCATGAATTATGTCGTCAAGGTTTCAAACGAACCACCCAGCGCCGCCGACCCTCAGGCCGTAATGGCCGTTCTTTCGCGGACGGTGGTCTATTCCGACCCTCGTAACGACGTTACCCAGCAGGTGGTTCAGTTCCTGAATCAGGAATATCGCAAGGTGGCTGCTGCCCAGCCACGCCCGGCCACAGCAGCACCGGCCGCTGCTGCTCAGCCTTCTGCCGCTACCGCCCAGCCTGCCACCACCCGCGGAAATTAATCTCAAAATTGCTGAAAACAACTTCGCACCTGCACCTTTCGTGCTGAATCAGCACTACAGCGGGCATGGCGGATGACCGTAATTGACGCGCCACCTCGTCTTCCAGACAAGGATGTCAGTGAGTCGAGGCGGCGCGTAAACTTATCTCTCAGCAACAAAAATCGCTGAGACCAAGTTGCCGGGAAGGATCCTGCAGGAATGAGCCACTCCCCTAAATTGCTCTCACCCTTGCAACAGACTGTCCGAAAAACTGCCGCAGTGTCTGGCCGTGGTTATTTATCAGGCCGCCAGGCACAGTTAATTTTCCAGCCCGCCCCGCCTGATTCCGGTATCGTTTTTATTCGTACCGACCTGCCCGGCCAGCCTGAAATACCGGCCACGATTGACAATTTGCTGCATAGTCAGCGACGCACCGCCATTGCCAAGGGCACCGCCGCTGTTGAAATGGTCGAGCATGTCATGGCGGCTCTGGCTGGGTTGGGTATCGATAATTGCCGTATTTCGATCGATGGCCCTGAAATTCCGGGTTGTGATGGTTCAAGCCTGGCTTTTGTGCAGGCTCTGGCTGAAGCCGGGATTGAAGTTCAGCCCAAGGCAGCAGAAGTTTTTGTAGTCAGCGAGCCAGCGACTGTCAGTTTTGGCGGCATGATGGCCAGCATCGTGCCCAGTGCCGATTCGCTCTTTCAAATCACATACACCCTTGATTACCCCAATTCCCCTGTGCTGGGCGTGCAGATTCACGATTTTCGGCTGACACACGGCTCGTTTGCCCGCGAGTTGGCCCCGGCACGCACCTTTGTGCTGGAAGAAGAAATTCGCCAGCTTCATGCGGCTGGTATTGGCCGGCACTGCACGGCGGATGATCTGCTGATTTTTGGTCCTGATGGACCCACTGATAATGGCCTGCGATTTGCCAATGAACCGGTCAGGCACAAGATGCTTGATACGCTGGGCGACCTTCACCTGCTGGGTTGCCGTATTCAGGGGCATGTGGTGGCATATCGGTCAGGGCACCAGATGAACGCCGAACTGGCGAAGATGTTGCGTAAAACCAACCCGGCCCTGAAGATCGCGGGATAAGCCAAGAAATTTTCAATGAAATGACGAAGATGAAGGGCCAGTTATTCCGATTTTCAGGATAAGGAGAGCGACAACCCGATGGTCCGAATGATCTCAGACAGTGCCATAGTTGACCCCCAGGCGATGATCGCCGATGGGTGCCGCATTGGCAATCTGAGCCGGGTCGGCCCTGAAGTGGTTCTGCAACGAGACGTGACCATTGCCGGCCATGCCTGGGTCAGTTCCCGGACATTGATCGGCCCGGGCTCGCAGATTGCCTCGCATTGCCTGATTGGTGCCAGCCCGGAACAAAAAAACCGGTCTCCCAGGCCGCGCCGAATTGACCAGATTGTCATTGGTCGTGAAGTTGAGACAGGCCGGGCCGTTGTGATTGAAAACGGCTGCCCTGCCCGCCCAACTGTCATTGGTGATCGGTCAAATCTCGCGAGTCTGTCAAAAGTCTCGCGTGCCGCCTCATTGGGCGAAGGTTGCCAGCTTGGTGCCGCCGTTGTGGTGGGCCGGGGTGCAATTCTGGGAGCCAGTGTGCGGGTCGGGCATAGCAGCATCATTGCAGAGGGTGTGCGAATCGGCCGAAACGTCGCAATTGGTTCACTGAACGAAGTGTCGACCGACATTCCGCCGCATCTTGTGGCTGACGGTCGCCCTGCTTCTGTTCGCTGTATCAATGTGGCGGGTCTGCAAAGGCTGGGGGCCGAGCCGCTTGCCATTGCTTCGCTGGTTGAAGCTTTCCGTCTGGTCTATCGCACCGGCATGCCGACCGATATTGCAGAGAAACAACTGCGCAATATTGGTTTATGGACACCGGAAGTCATTGAAATGTTTGATTTTCTCCGGGCATCCGCCGCAACAGCCCTGGGA
>JBJTRR010001144.1:0-1834 GCA_046076185.1 bacterium
CCCGCCAAGAAAGAAAAATTTGCCATGAAACAGGCGTGATTGAGGACGTGAGGCCAGGTGCTGGGCAATCATCGTGCGAGAGGCGACAAGGTTCGAAGTGACCATATCGCGAGTCACCGGGATGTATTTCGTCGCCCCCTGCGTGGTGCCGCTGGTCAGGGCATAAAATGGCACAAGCCCCGGCCATGCAAGATTTTCCGCACGCGGGTAAGCGCTCTTGAGATACTCGTCCCAGAATTGCTCGTAGGTTCGAAGAGGAACGGCAGACTGGTAGTCGGCAACATTTCGGATCGAGCTGAACTGATGATCGCTGCCAAACCGGGTGTTTCTGGCCTTGCTGACAAGCTTTCGAAGCACGGCCTTTTGAACATCAACCGGCGAAGACCGGCCAAGGCTACCCATGCGATGCCCGGACCAGGCATGAAACGACTGGTTAACCAGCGAGCGAACAAGACCATTGCCAGTGACCGCATGGATCAGGCTCATTGGCAAGGCACTCCGTTCGGAAAAAACCTTTGATGAAGCAGAATCAGGCAGAAGCAACTGTCTGCCGTGGCCCGAAACAATGATAGGCACCGCCGGGTGGCAGATTCCGTGGTTCAAAGCGGAACTTCACGTCGTTGAAATACTTACGATAAAGCCGGAGGTAAACCCATGGCATTTCGGTAATCTGGTTAAACGGCCCGCCAGGCTTTAAGACCTGGGCGACATTCTCAAACAGGGCGTTTTGCAATTTAGGCGGAAACGAAGGAATGGGCAGGCCGGAAATCACGGCATCAACCTTCTCAAGCCCACGTTCAGTAAGGATTTGCGGCAGATTGCAGACATCGCCTTCAATGATTTCAACGTTTTTGTAATCGGCAAATCGCTCACGAAGCCTGACGACAAAGTCAGGGTCTCGCTCAACAGCCAGAATGCGGCAGTCAGGGCGGGCCTTTTCCGCAATGACATTGGTGATTGGGCCTGTGCCTGAACCAAGCTCAAGCACGGTCATCGTGTTCTGCCAATCCACATTAGCAACAGTGGCGAGCGAGAGCCATCGGCTTGATGGCGCAGGACTTGCGATCTTTGTGCCGTGCTTGAGGAACTTCCGAAAAAAGAGAGTCAGATCATTCATTGCAGATTTATTACATCAGATGTTCGAAGGATTCAATGATCTGCCAGTGCCACAGCATCCCAACGTGTTACAAATCCTTGTTGATCAGGACTTTGCAACCTGAACGGGTGACACCTGCCTGAGCCAGCGGGCAGCGTCAAGTTGTACAGGGACTGACTTTAGTTTGTCACGAAGATACTTCGAAACCAACCCATTAATCAAGCGCGATTTTTCAATCTGTGGTGCATGGCCGCATTTCGGTATCACAACCTGACGGGCTTTGATGATTCGATCAGCCGCACGGATCGAGCCGGGAACGTCGGAAAGCACGTTGTCGTCAGCACCCCAGATCAGCAGAGTCGGGTGCGGCACCTGATCCAGCAGTTCAGCCACGGAATGGCCCACCGTGCCGCGAAGGGTTCGCAAAACGCCTTTTTTCCATTTGCGATTCTTGAACTTCTTTTCGTAAGCTGCAATCAAATCATCGTTTGCAAAATATTTTTTATAAAACACTGAACTGACCAGCGTGCCATAATTCGACCGGCTCACGCCTTCAATAACAGGCAGATTCTCGTCGCCGTGAAAGCCCGAAGGTGCCAGAAGAACGATTTTGTCAACCTTGTCAGGATTGGCCACGGCATAAGTCAGGATAACCTGACACCCAAGGCTTGACCCCACAAGGTGATAGGGAGGTTTCTGCACAAATTTGTCAAGGTATTCGCCAAGGCGGTCGGCAAG
>JBJTRR010001145.1:0-1208 GCA_046076185.1 bacterium
GCCATTCCGAAATTATCTGGCCTGCCAATCGAATTATTCATAATGAAAGCTGGTGAACTAAGAATAAGAACCAGTGCAATGAGACCTCCGGTTTGATTGAACTTCCATTGATTCTGATTTAAATTCATTATTTCGGTTTTATGATATCTGCCACTGGCAAGATGATAGACAATGAAACAAATTCCAAAACATGAAATAAATGAAATAAACCGCATAAAAAAATATTGCTCGCCGAGTATCATTTGACCAATTGCGAAAAAAATATTATAAAAAACACCATAATTGGTTATACAATATGGCTCATTGAAAACAACATTCAGATCCCACGGATTTTTACCTTCCAACAATAAATTGCTAACCATGAAACCAATCGTTGACTGGTCAAAATCATATGGAAAAAGCGACCGTGAAAGCCCTATAACGATTTGAAAAAATGCTAAAACCAAAAAACCATATTGCAATATTCTAACCGTTATGGTCTGCCCTTTCTGATATAATTCCGAATTGTCACAACCCATTCGCATAGCCAGACTTTCAACGTGATATTGCTCGAAGTCGATACAAGATAGAATATTACAAAATAATGGTGATTCCATGCAATCCCGCCGAAAAAAAATTCCATTTTAACAACAAGTCTGTCAGAAATGATTACTTATTCCATTACTCAAGTCAAATTATTCAGACATCCCATCCTGTTTTAAGCTCAATAAGGATCAATTATCGTTTGACAGCACATTAGGCAACATAAGTTAGCAATAGAATGACATGGCAATGATTTCCCGACATGCGCAATTTTTACTCCACCTTTTCAGCGACCATAATCACCGGCCGGTGCGGATACCCGATCGTCACTGTGGCCAGTGTCGCAACAATTGCTTTGATTCGTGCCAGAAAGCCGCCATGCGGCACGCTGTAAACCGCATAATAACGCTGGATATTGCCGAAGCCGCTTGCCCGAAGCGATTTCCGCAAAAGATGGCTGCTCAGGCCACGTTCAGTGGTGCCAAAAAGCCTGCGGTCATTTGCACTTGAAGGAGAATACTGGTGGAACCAGTCGGGCTCGACCAGCACTACACATCCGCCAGGCCGCAGGGCCCTGAAACAATTACGCAGAACAGCCTTTTCATCGGGGCAGTGGTGCAGGGCGTCCATCACCAGAACGCTGTCAAACGCTGATTCCTCAACAGGCAGCTCGGGCGATTGCATGT
>JBJTRR010001146.1:0-6547 GCA_046076185.1 bacterium
GTCGTCGTCCACCATGATCAGCGTGCCATCTCGCTCAACGACCGGCCTGACGTCAGCAAAATAAAGCGGCACAATCGGAATATTTTCCAGGTGGATATATTGCCAGACATCAAGCTCTGTCCAGTTCGAAAGCGGAAACGCCCTGATGCTCTCGCCCTTATTCACTTTACTGTTGTAAATGTTCCAGAGCTCGGGCCGCTGGTTTTTCGGATCCCACTGGTGCAACCGGTCGCGAAAGCTGTAAACCCGCTCTTTGGCCCGGCTTTTTTCTTCGTCGCGCCGTGCCCCGCCAAAAGCTGCATCAAACTGGTAATGATTCAGCGCCTGTTTCAGGGCGACTGTTTTCATGATGTCTGTATGCTTTTTGGAACCGCTGTCAAACGGGTTCACGCCCTGGGCGAGCCCTTCCTGATTTGTCCAGATTTTCAGGTCCACGCCGAGCTCGCGGCAATAGCGGTCGCGAAATTCGATCATCGCCCTGAATTTCCAGGTCGTGTCAACATGCATCAAGGGAAATGGCAGGCGGCCGGGATGGAAGGCCTTCTGTGCCAGCCTCAGCATCACGGCCGAATCTTTACCGATCGAGTAAAGCATCACTGGTCGCTCAAATTCGGCAGCGACCTCGCGAATGATATGTATGCTCTCGGCTTCCAACAGTTTAAGATGTGTCAGATTATAGCTGCTGCCGCTCATTCCCTCTCCTTGACAGACTCCAGTACCAGATTCATTTATACTGATTTGATAAACAGGCGTCCAGACTAACTTCAGTGATTGACTCTTCAGCTCGCAATTTCTCATGAATCATAAGCCCTTGGCCAGCCGGCACGCGTGCGAAGACAAGCAAATCAAAACGGACTAACCTTGAAACCCGGAAGTGAATCGTCAGGATCCAAAAACTTGCAACTTATGGTATGTAATTCATTAATAAATAATCATATAAAAATAAGATATCTGGCCACGACCGAGGTTATCGGGCCGTGGCCAGTGGAAAAGATGTTTTTCTGATTACCCGAGAATAGCCGGGAACCAGAAAACATCAGGATTTTGCAAAAGGGCGGCTTAGCAGGCGGGCCATCAGGCCGTTCGGGCCGCCTTTGCCTGTTCTGAGGCTTGCATCAGCCGGCTGGTGGTTAACCTTCAGCGAGATGGCCTGGGCCAGGTTCGCTGACATTGGTAAAGAAGCCAGAACCTGGCTGGCCGCAGCCAGCCGACCCTGTTTTTGCAGAGTCTGCCTGAGGAATTGCAGCAAGGCGGCATCAGGGCTGGTCGTTGGTGCAATCACCAGCCCGTAAAGGCCTGTCAGGTAGCGGTCAGCAGCCGAACCTTTGGTAACGATCTGCTGGGTACGGTTGTAAAACTCCTGCCCGGTAAGTAACCGGCCCAGAAGCGATTGTGCCGATTGCCCACGGCGCAGGGCAGCCACGGTGCGGCCCAGTTCCTGCGAAGTGGCCTGTCGGTTCAGATAGGCTGAATACCAAGCATTGACCTGCAGGCTCAACGATTCGGTTGAATTTAAAACGCGCAGGGCGAATTGGTCGCGGGTCAGCACGCGGCGATCAAGCTGCCGGGTGCCCCGGGCCAGTTCATCAGGCGTGGCATCGCGGTTGAGAACCTGCTGATAAACCATGTTTATGAACGACACATTTTTCAAGTCGCCCAGCGATGAACCAGCCGAACTGACGAACTGATAGGCCACTGGCAGACCATTCATGACAGGTGTATCACTGACAACAACATTTTCAATACCTGCGAACTGAACAGACCCTGACATTGTGGAAACCTGGCCCGGCTGGCTCCAGGTCTGCTGGTTGTCGGCCGAGATCAGAAGCTTGTCAACCCCGCCACCGCCAATGAACTGCTGAGTAGAGGGAGAGGCGGCCGAAAGCACGGTCTGAACTTTGTCGTCGCCAGGCCCGGTATTGATGGTGATCATACGAAGATTATTTAATTTATTGATGACGACTTTGTCGGGCCCGGAGCCGAGTGTCATCAAAACCTGGTCGATGGCACTCAGACTGAGCAGGTGTTGCGGCGTGGTAATATTACTATTATCAAACGAAACACTTCGGCCCTGAGTGTTGGCGGAATCATTGATTGTCAGGGTGTTATTGGCCAAGGCCCCCTGAATCTGCACAACGGGACGCTGGGTTAAGCCAGCCAACTGTGCTAAATCAAGATAATGCCTGCTACCGGCCGACTGGGTTTGTATCGTGATGTTATCGGCCAGAAGCTGACCTCGCACTTCCACGTCAAATGTCTGAGAGTTTGTTAGCAAATGGGCGATGCTGGCGAGAATAATCTGACTGCGGTCGCCTGTGCCGTGGCTTACAACGCTGCCCCCGGAAGATAATGTCACGCCGTTGCCGCCCAGAATACTCACTCTGTCGGAAGTTGAAATCACAGAACCGCCTGTGGCAATATTGACACGCGATTGCCCGCCGGGGTTTGGCAGGGTTTCAATTGAGATTGGCCCGGAAGCCACAACACTTGACGATATATTGATATCTGAATCGCCCGCGATTGCAACCGCACCGCCGCCCATGACGGGGCCATTCACGGCAAGCGAGCCGAGCGGGTTCAGGCGAATGTCGCCCAGCAGTGTCGAAGCGGAAAGGCCGCTGGCGCGAATGTTTAGCGGTTGATCTTTCGAACCGATGGCCATCAGGCTTTGGATGTTCAATTGATTGGCCATGATGCCCATGGCCCGTGGCCGGGCGGCAGCGCGAATAGCACCTGAAGCCTGCACCGGGCCGCCAGAAGTGCCCACCACCGACCCGGCCGGTGCGGCCAGGCTTACGTTGCCGCTGCTGGCCACCGATTGCACATACATGTTACCGCTGGTTTCAAGCAGGTAAACACCAACAGGAGCCGTGGCCGAAATGTTGCCGGAGACCTGGGTTAGGATGGGATTTGTCGCTGTGCCGATGGCTCCGCCTGATGTGAGAGAGACGGATTGCCCCTGAATTGACGGGCTGCCATAGGCGAAGCTGAAGCCGCTGATGGTCTGCGAGGTTGACTGCCCGTTACCCATGGCGAAGAAGCCGATCTGACCCTGGGTTGAACCGAGAACCTTAAGCATGTCGATGTTATTGGAAACAAACGAGTATGTCTGGAAAGTTACCGTGTCTGTGAGGGCAACGGTGATCGCTTTCTGACTATTGTTATACGTGACAACAACCTGAATCGCATTGCCTGATGCAAAATTGATTCCGCCAGGCATTTGCACGTCCTGCAGAACACCGTTATAAAGCAGCCCAACGGTTTGTTGTAGCGCAGAGGCCGAAGGCGTGCTGATTTGCAGGCCAACAGTGATTTGTGAAACCGGTGTTACGCCAGTCAGGTTTGCCACTATTGCAGATTCTTCAGCGGTTTTGATCAAGAAATAGGTGTTTGATCCGGCCGTCTGGCTTTGATAGACAAAGCTTGAGATAAAACTGTTGTCAATCATCACAGGGGTGCCATACATCGCCGATGACGAACTGATGCCGCCGGCCGTTGGCAGTGCCTGGCCCAGTGTCAGTACATTATTGCTGATTGAGACTGAGCCATTGGCCCTGGAATTCGTTGTCCAGCCTGTGCCGTTGCCGCCAAAGCCGGAGAATGAACCTTTCAGAGAAACAGGTGATGAGCTTGACAGAGAAAAATTGCTGACTGTCTGGATGGAAGTTTCCCCACCATCGCCACCTGTAAAACCAATATAGGCCTTTGAGCCTATCACCGAGGCTAGATTGATATTTGAATAAACCCGCTGGAATGTCTTGCCGCTGACAAGATCTTTGAGGTTTTCTGTCACCGTATTCTTATCGGCATCATAGACAAGTTTTACCGAGATCGTGTCGCCTGAGTTGAAACTCACATTACCGGTCGTCAGATAATTGCCGGTGGTATTTGATGTGACAAAATTAGAACCCTGAGTATGTCCATTGTAAAGATTGATCTGATAAGCCGCTAGCGGGCCGGTTATGCCGTTATAGCCAAGGCTGCCGCCTGTACCTCCCAAAGCGTTTGTGCCCACTGTCTGCAAGGCGAGGGTGATGCCGTCAGCCTGCTTTTGGCCACTGGCCTGATAGTCAAATTGCACGGTGATACAGCCGGTTGCTGGTATGGCAAGTTGTTGCTGATACCACCAGGCCGTGGCGCAATTGGTCGATCCGTCTGTCAGTTGCAGGCTTGTGGGCAACTGGCTGGGGGCACTGGTCTGATTGGCCTGAACCCAGTTGCCAAACCCGTTCAGGATATTTGTCGAGATATGTATCTTATCGTCGGAGTTAAAGATACTTCCACCAGCATTTATCTGCACGGTTCCCTGTGGGCCAGCCTTGACATCCGACAACAGCAGATCACCCGTTGGCTGATTCAAGGCCAAGCTGCCTGAGGCATACACGCTTAGTGCGTTATTCACCTGAATCTGGAGCGGGTTTGCAGGCGTACCGATATCGCCACCTGAAACCAGCCTGAGGATACCATCGGTAGTGACATTTGAAAGAGCATTTGCCGAAAGTGTCAGGCCGCTGGGTGTCCATGTCCAGCCATTGCCTGAATAGCCAAGTGTGCCGCTTGCATTAAGCGACCAGCCGGGCGTGGTGGATGAAGCCTGAAGCTGCCCCTGGGTGATATCGCCCTGGCTAGTCAGACGAATGTCTTTGCTGCTCGTCGCCCCCAGCAGATTCAAATTGCCTTGCGTATCAGAGATGTTGATCGAACCGTTGGCCTGAAGCATTGCCAGGCCATTATCAGCCACATTCACAATCAGGGCTTTATTGATTCGAACGACGACACCTGTCGCTGTGACATTTGCTGGATCACTGCCGTAAGAATAATAAACCTTCTGGCCGGTTGCATTTGAGGTGCCCACTATTTGCAGCTCGCCGGCTGTGCTGGCCAGGGCCAGAGCGGCTCTTTCGCTGGCGGTAAGATTGCCAGTTTGAATGGAATCAAAGTCGATTTCCTGTGGGTCAAGTGTCAGACCGATTGAGCCGCCGGCTTTCAGGTCAAGCACGGTTGTCTGAATGGCCGGGGCTGTGGCGTTGCCCAGCAGGGCCGAGCCCTGTGGCGACAGGGCATCAAGCGAAATCAGGGCAAAGTCGTTGCTGATATTGAGGGCACGATAGGAAAGGGCGCTGATGGTGGCACTTGAAGGGGTGAAGGTGTAATTGGCGTTATAAGCCTGGAACTCGGGCAGGCTTGCCCAGCCAGGCCCATAGGCCAGATTATTTTCAAAGACATTGATGGCGTTGTCATACAGCATGTTGGCATAGCTGTTGACCTGGGCCACGGTGGCGTTTGAGGTCTGGTTGGCCGTGTTGGCATAATACAGATTGGCATTTGTCTGATAGTATAGCACACCATTGGCTGTGAGTGTCAGGCTGCCGTTGGCCACCGAGCCGTTCTGCAGGGCTGTCCAGTATTGCAGATAGCTTGAATCAACCGAGCCTTCGAATGCTGCGATCGTTGTATTAACGTTGTTCAGGCTGTTCAACTGCATCGAGTTGATCACCTGCCCAACCAGGGCCGGCGAAAAACTGCCGTTGTTCAAGCCGAAGGCGTCGGGAATGTTGCCATCGGTGATATTACCGGTCAGGGCATTGATGCTGACGATCCCTACGGGCGAGGTGGTTGTTACTGAGGCGATACGCAGGTCGCCCGTGGCCTGAGTCACAAAAACCGCACTATTCGCCGTGGCCGTGAAGAGCCCGCCTGTGACAGTGCCCGTTGTAAGTGTGGTTGTTATCGTCTGTATCGCGATGGGCTGGGCCTGCGAGCCGATACTTCCGTTGGAAGCCAGCAGCCTGATCTCCTTACCTGAGACGTTCGTCGAAGTGCTGCAGGCGAAGATGCTGCCGCCCGATTGAATTTGAACTGGCCCATTGGCAGCCGAAACCTGCCCGATGGTCAGGTTTTGTACGCTTGCCAGATAAAGGCCGGTTGTCGCCTGTGCATTGATCGTGCCCGAGGCGATGCCGAGATTAAGCGGCGAAGTGGCATTGCCAATGGCCCCTGTAGCCGTGAGGCCCGTCAGCTTGTTGGCGGCAATCACCGCCCCTGACACCTGCGTGATGCTGCCGCCTGAGTTCAGGCTGACCGAGCCGGGGAAGAGAACATTGTCGTTCAGCGAGAGGTTGCTGCTGGAATTGATGTCCAGGGAGCCATATTGCACGCCCGAAAAATCAATGGCAATCGGGTTGCAGGCCGGCAACTGGTTCTTGATGGTCATGAGGATTTCGGTCGGATACGTCCATGTCCACGTTGTGCCACAGCCATAGTTCCATGAATACTTGCCCGAATTGATATTGTCAAAAATGGTTGTCGCCGTTTTTGATTGGGTGATCAGAGCCGAAATCTGCTGTGAGTAATTACTGATGGGCGCCGAGAGCATAACAGCTCCGCCCGGTTTCGAATTGGCCCAACCATCAAAACCAATCAGTGTCTGATTGCCGCCATTCAGAGAAAAGTCCGAAACAACCTGGATAGAATTATCACCACCTTCGCCACCCGTAAATCCGACGTAAGCCTTGGCACCCAGAACCTGAGCCAGATTCACATTCTG
>JBJTRR010001147.1:0-5807 GCA_046076185.1 bacterium
CCCGCCATTTTCACCGGGGGGATGGTTGATGGCCGCATCGGCTGAAAAGACCAGTGTTTACGATCAGATTCAGAGATGGAAAATTCGGCCCGGCGTGGGGCTGGTGCTGCCGCCGATTCCATTCTCGGGTCGGGGGCACCCAGGTTGATCCACTTCTCAAAATTGGCAATCACTTCATCGGGCAGTTTGCCTTTGGGCGGCATTTCGTAAGTTTCATAGCGAAGTGCTTCCAGAATCAGGCTTTGCTTTGCCTTGCCCGGCACCAGGGCGGGGCCGCTTTCGCCACCGGCAAGCATACCCTGTCTGGAATCTAAAAGCAGACCACCTTTGAGTTTACCAGCTTTGACGGCTTCGGCCGAATGGCAACTGTAACAGCTTTGAACCAGAACGGGCCGGATTGATTTCTCGAACAGGTCTATGCCTTCCAATTCGGCAGCATTTAATTTGCTGACGAAACAAAGGCAAAGCATGAACGCAAGCAGAGCCCGTGGCTGCAGAGCGAAAGGACGAATCTGATGTAAGACGTTACTGATTCTAGGCATGCGTGGCCTGTCCGGAGAGTGGCCATCTGGCGAGATTAAGCATAGATAATATTATATTCGAGCGAAACAAAATTACAAAATATAATTGTTCAGCAAAATCTCAAAAATTCTGGATTTAGAGGAACCTCTGGTATTAGAAGATCATTGATTTGTTTTGGTTACGAGGGTTCATTTGTTCCAAAAAGCGTGGCGATTTTTGCCCCGGCGCGGAGCAGCCGTTTCATTGAGTTGGAGCTGAGCCTGTCCACCTGGCTATACCAGACGGTAATCATTTGCACAAACTCAAGCATCTTCTGCAGTTGCTCGCTGGTGTACTGATCAGTGTCGCCACCAGTCTGGGCTTCCGCAACGCATTGCTGTAGCAGTGAAATGGTGGGGTCCATTTCTCGCCTTTTGCGTTCGCCCATAATCACCCTGAAGGTTTCCATCACGTCTTTCAGGGCTTCAAAACGGTCGCGACGGTCGCCAATGACATGCACTTTTTTAATTACGCCCCAGGTGATGAGTTCCTTCAGGCTAGTGGAGACATTCGAACGACTGACATCGAGCATCAGGCTGATTTGCTCGGCGTCGAGTGGTTCCTGCGAGATAAAAAGCAGTGCATGAATCTGGGCCATGGTGCGATTGATGCCCCAGGCCTGGCCCATCTCGCCCCAGTGCAGTATGAATTTTTGCGATGCAGGGGTCAGTTTCATGATCTTGTCGATTCTTTCCGACATGTCCGAAATGATTGAATCATAAAGATTAATGTATTTCACCCGACTTAAATTGCCAACGGCAACTGGTCGATTCTGCCAGACTGGGGCACAGAAAATCAGGATCGGGTGGTATCGTTGCGGCTTGCGGCCGGTTCGCGGTCGATACGATAGCCATCAAGATTGACGTGAGGAACCTGGCCCGTAATCAGGTCGGCCAGGCTTTCGGCCGTGGCTGGTGATAATGAAAGGCCGGCCCGCTGGTGGCCGGTTGCCACATAAAGGCCGCTTATGCCGCAAACCCCGCCCAAATAGGGCCTTGAGTCTTTTGAGCCAGGGCGAAAGCCACACCACTGATTAACGATTTGGGCAGAGGCAAGTTCAGGCACGAGGCTGGTGGCTTCATGCCGAAGCAGGTTTCTGGCATCGGTTGTGAGTGAATCATCAAAACCGACCCATTCTTCGGTGGCCCCGGCCAGAATGAGGCCCTCGTCACGCGGCACAAGATAGCACTTTTCATGCTCGATAATGTGGTTGAGGATCTTTCGGCCCGGGTCAAGCAGCAGCATTTGCCCTTTCACTGGCCGGGTGGGCATTTCAACACCGATTTTTTGAAGCAGTGGCCCTGACCAGGCCCCGGCTGTGATGATGACATGCTGAGCAAAAATATCGCCATGGGATGTTGTAACTCCTTTGACTTCATCATTTTCAATAATGATGTCGTGAACTGGCGAATCAGGCTGAAATTTTACGCCCTGAAGAGTGGCGGCGGCCTGTAGAGCCCGAAGGTGCCGGGGGTTACGAATCTGGGCCCGTTCCGGGAGATAGTAAGCCCTGACGAATTCATGGGTTAGCATCGGCTCAAGTTGGGCGGCCCTAATGTCGTCAACCAGTTCGAAGCGAATGCCCTGCTTGCGCCAGCGTCCGGTCATTGACTGCAGAGCCGGTTCTTCTTTTGGATGAATTGCGACGTCAATTCCACCCGAGACACGAAACCCGTTATCAATTCCGGTTTTTTCTCTAAGCTGTTCTGACCAGATTGGATAGAGGTGTGCTGACCTTGCACGCAGAAGGCAGGTTGGGTCGGTCAGGTCGGGGGCCCGGTGTGGTGGCGGCACCAGCCCTGCGCCAGCCCACGATGTGCCGCGCCCAATGCCTTGGCTGTCATAGACTTCAGCAATCACACCACGGTTGGAAAGTTCCCACGCCAGAGAGAGGCCGATCACTCCTCCACCAACGATAATGACTTCTGGCATCGGGCTTTCCTGAGGTCAGGCGAGAGGACGAATAACCTTGACCTGGCGATTGGACGCCCGTTCAGGGGCGTCTTGTTCTTTGAAATGGTTGATACAGCAAAGTATATCAGTTCAGCCTGATTTTTTCAGGCTGACTCTTGTTTATCATTCACCTGATTGGCAAACTGATAGTGAACAACTTCTAACTTCAGTGCCCGTGGAAGATTCACCGATCAAATCCAATGGAAACACCGACAATTCGACCCGGTAAGGCTGAACCTGCCGAAACCACCCCTCGTGTATTGGTCTTTTTTGCGAATGCAGCGCAGGGTAATTCCGTCATTCAGGCCTTGATACAAATGGGCGTGCGAACCGACCAACTGGGTGAGACACCGCCTGATTTGATGCCGAAGAATCAGGGAATGGTGCTTTCCATCCCCTGCACCACGCCTGAAACGATGGCTCGGGTCGAGAAGCTTTGCCGGAATCAGGGTGGTCGCGTGCACCGGTCGCGTGGTTGATTTTTAATGCCAGATGAACCCCGAGGGAGATGACGAGTCATGATCTTTCAAAAGCCATTGATTCTGTGTGCCGCAGCGATTTTCGGTACTTCTTCGCTCTTTATGCTTAATGGTTTGACAGCACAGGACTTGAAACGCTCAAACGCGCCGGCCTTTTCTAAAGAACTGCCAAAAGTTCGTTCAGGCGACCCGGTTCTGGCATTCAATGGCAAAGATCTGACAGGTTTTTACACTTACACGCACCGAAACAAGCTGGAAGACCCTGAAAAGGTTTTCACCGTGAAGGATGGGCTGCTGGTGATCAGCGGCGAAGATTTTGGGGCGGTGACGACCAAAGAAAAGTACAAGAATTATCATCTGGTGACAGAATGGCGCTGGGGCCCCCGGACATTTGCACCACGCAAGGACAAAACCCGGGATTCAGGGATTTTGCTGCACTGTGTGGGTGAAGATGGGGCCGTGGGCGGGCACTGGATGGAGTCGCAGGAGTGCCAGATTATTGAAGGTGGCTGTGGCGACTTTATCATGGTGGCGGGCAAGAACAAGCCGAGCCTGACCTGCAAGATTCGTCGTGAAGGGCGGGCCATGGTTTTCGACCCTGTCAATGGCAAGGAAGAGACACACAATGGCGGCCGCTATGACTGGTGGGGTCGCGACCCGAAGTGGAAGGATGTGCTTGGTTTCAGGGGTGAGAAGGATGTTGAGGCCCCGACCGGCGAATGGAACAGGATGGAAGTGGTGTGCGATGGCGACACCATTACAAACATTGTGAATGGCTATGTCGTGAACATTGGCACGAAATCAAGCCACACGGAAGGTAAATTGCAGTTTCAGTCGGAAGGGGCTGAAATTCAGTTCCGCAAGATTGAAATCAGACCGCTTGTGAAATGACGCAGCGGTAAAGACTGATTTGACTGGCCATTGGCCATTAAGGAACAGGTGGCATGAACAAGTGTCTGATCAGCACCGTTATTCTGCTGAGCCAGCTTGTGCCTGCCAGTCTGCTTCTGGCTTATCAGCCGCCGGGCAAGGAATTTGAGAACCCGACGGCTCAGCTGATCATACAGCGGTCGGCACCGGTACTGGCATCAAAGGTGGCGGCTGAAAATCGCCCTGGCTATATGGCCATGTGCACCCTGGCGTTATTGAAATCAGGCATGCCAAGGACCCGGCCCGAGATTACCGATGTTTTGCGGAAGCTCTCAACCCGTGTGACAGGTTCGTTTTATAACGCGGCCGAGGGCGAGGATAAGTTGGTTTACGAAGCGGCAGCCCTACTGATTATGTTCGCCAATGCCGACCCTGAGGCTTATAAACGGCAGGTGGAATATCTTGCCAGTTTCATTATCTCGAAGCAGACACCCAGTGGATCATGGGGTTATGTGGTGCATGCCGGCCAGCCGGGGTCGGGCGATACTTCTCTGACACAATTTGCCCTGCTGGGTCTGTGGGAAGCGACCAACCTTGAAATTCCGATTAACGCCAATGTTTTTGACAGGGCTGCGACATGGCTTTTGCGAACGCAGCGCACCTCGGGCGGATTTACTTATCAGCCTGGCACAGCCGAGCGTGAGCCGACGGTTTCATTGACGGCGGCCGGCACGGGCAGCCTGCTGATCTGCCAGTCGCAGCTTGCGAAGGTTCGCACACCACGCGACCAGGAAAAGATTGGAAATAAGCCGAAAAGCAAGCTGCTGATTACGCTTGACGAAAATGGCGATGAAGTGACGGAAGCCACGCAGAACCAGACTCGGGGCATGACGACATCAATGGACGACCTGCGGCGTGGCATTCAGCGTGGTATGAGCTGGCTTTCAGCAAATTTCGGTGTTGAGCAGATGTATGGCGAGACGCCCTATTATGCACTTTATTCGATAGAGCGAGTGGCCTCGCTGAATGATGTGGAAGTGCTGGGAACGAAAGCCTGGTATGACATTGGTCTGAACTTTATTAACGGGCACACGAGCCCGGAAGGGATGTTCAGCTCGCAGTATGGCGATAATGTGAACACGGCCTGGGCCATTCTTTTTGCGGCAAGAAGTACGCGAGATTCCATTCAGAAAGCCGAAAAACGGCGGCTTGGTGCGGCCAACATGCTGGGCGGCAAGGGCTTGCCGAAGAATTTGAACGACCTGGTGATTCGTGCCGGCCGCGTGGGTGTGAGCCCTATGACAGGTGCGGTAGAGGGCATGCTTGATGCCCTTGCCGACCCCAAGCTGCAGGGCGACCCGGCGGCCATTGAAGCTGGCCTGATGAATGCCTATAGCCAGCAGGGCGAAGCGGCCCTGAAGCCGCACAAGGACAGGCTGATCAGGCTTTCCCGATCACCCGATCCGCAATTGCGGGTGATTTCCGTCTGGTGTCTTTCCCGGATGAACGACCGGAGCGTTTTACCGCTGATTCTTGACGCTCTTGAAGACGCCGATGATGCTGTGGCTATTGAGGCAGGCAAGGGGCTTCAGTTTCTCTCTCGGCGGCTGGCCAGCTATGGCCCCGAGATTACCGATTCGGCAGATCGATCGGCGGCTAACGAGCTGAAACGGACGTCAGCGAAGGCCTGGCGAGACTATTTCAGCAGTGCCGTGCTTACCACACCGGCGGCTATGCCATCAGCCAAAACCCGGGGGGGAGGCAAGCCATGAGCACGGCAGCCCTGCCCCAACCGACGACGGGCCGGATCATCAGGAGTGAATCACAGTATGACCGCACGGTTTCAGGGCTGATTTCGCTGATTCTGGGCGTGGCGTGTATTGTCGGCTGGCTTTTTATCCAGTTTCTGACAATGCAGGCATTTAATATGCCTGATGCGGCCCC
>JBJTRR010001148.1:0-1752 GCA_046076185.1 bacterium
CATCAAGCCTGGCTAAAAGCTGGTCAGCCGTTTCTTTTGTCAGATCATATCCGCCTGACGGTTTCCCTCCCTGATAACTCAGCCGATAGACACGGCCGTTGGTTTTATCCCAGTTATCACGCGGGTCAAGATGGCTTGCCCGGCGGTCGTACCAGTCAACCACATAAACCGAATCATCGGGCCCCATCGTCAGGTCAATCGCCCGAAACCAGGGGTCGTTCGCCTCGATCAAGGTGCCGCCAAAAGTGCCCTGATAAGTCGCGCCTTTCGGCTTTATCTTATGCCAGTAAACAGCGTTCGAAAGCAGATTACCGCCGATGAACGCATCCTGAAATTCGCCGGGGAAAGCCTTGCCTCGATAAAAAATGCCACCCGGCGTCACATGCCCGCCCTTCTTCAGACTATCATAGGCAATTGAGTCGAAGTATCCATACGCAAAGGGGTTATGCAAGGGCCCATGCTTTGAAAAGCCTTTCCAGTAATACCCGCCCTGAGTCATATGAAACGTAATAAACCCGCCATTCGACGAACCAAAGGCTTGACCAGTTTTGTCGAAATCAAGCCCCCAGGTGTTACCTCCGCCTTCTGCAAACAACTCAAATCGTTTGCTGGGAACATGATAACGCCATATTCCCTGCTGGAATTCCGTTCCCTGAATCCGGGCCGTCACTGTCGAGCCCTGGGCCCCATAAAGCCAGCCATCCGGGCCCCAGGCCAGTGAATTGACTACGGCATGGGCATCCTGCAGACCAAAGCCTTTCAAAAGGACTTCAGGGTCGCCATCCGGCTTGTCGTCATGGTTTTTGTCGGCATAATAAAGCAGATATGGGGCCTGGCCAATAAATACACCGTCATATCCCACAGCAATCGCACTGGCCAGATTCAGCCCTTCCATGAATGTCGTTACCTTGTCGGCCCGGCCATCGCCATCAGTATCTTCCAAAATTTTGATGCGATCCTTACCTTTTGGTCCAGCTGGTGGCGGCTCGGGCACACGGTCATATTCGGTGCGCAGATAAACATCCATCGTCACAGGCTTTAAGCCTTCAGGCACAGGATATTGCAAATACTCAATCACCCAGAGCCGACCGCGATGATCCCAGCAGGTTGCAACTGGCTGGCGAATGTCGGGCTCAGAAGCAAAAACATTGGCCTGAAACCCGGGCGGAAGCGTCATTTTCCTGACAGCCTCCTCGGGTGACAGCCCTTGGGCAACCGCTGGGTCAGCCTGGCTAAACATGATGACCGAGCACCATACGAAAACTGCCGTAAACCATTTAATGGTAGTGTGTTGTGTCATACTTGCACCGGCTTTTTGCAGCGGTTGTCCGGGTGTGAATGCACGCAGAAATTCAATAAGCGTGCAGGCGGGTTGACACTATTAAAAACGAACCACCCTGTTGAAACAAGCCAGTTTCTGAATTCGGGTCAGGAATTCTGCCGGGCGTGCAGGGCTTCATGCTCGGCATCAGTCAAGGGGCGGGTGTCGAGTCCCTTGCGCTGCGTTAATTCGATACGATCCAAGAATTTGACGTTGGCACAGTCGTCAAGCTCGGCTGAGTGACAAGCGGCAAAATCGCGAATCAGGAATCGGAAAGGCCCCCCCTGACTCACTGCCAGGTCATCATTTCCAATTTTGTAAATCAATAAGCCCTGAGCTCTTACGGCATCAAGTGGAACAGAGACATGAAAATCGTCGCGGCGGGCATGAAGGGTCAAATAATTCGCTTCAGGCAACACCCCGGCCAGAGA
>JBJTRR010001149.1:0-2014 GCA_046076185.1 bacterium
CGTTTCTGGGCTTATTACTTTTATCAGGGTTTCTGGGCCTTTTCGGCACGGTTTATTATCTGCTGCTCTTCGCTTGAAGCTCGGTCGCCTTAATTGGGTTTCGGCCGCCGCGACTGGTCCTTCATTACCGCACTGAAAGTGCGGGCATCAAGCCCCTGGTCACGAGCCTTGCGGGCCGCCGACTGGGCCTCGGCCAGGGCCGTAATCAGGTCATCCAGCGAAAGCATCTTGCCCGAGGCGACAACCTGGATACCCGACGGCAGAGGGCAGGTAATCCTTTTGATTTTCGGCTGATTGTCGGTTTTGTGATGTTCACGACGGCGATAGATAGAAATCGCATCGCGAGAAGTGCCGGAAAGTTTCATTTCCAAAAGCGATCGCTGTTTTTCCGGTTCGACCCGGCTCAGCTCATAACAACTGGTGATCCCGATGCGGCCATCTTCCAGGGCTTTGACAATCTCGGGGATACACCTCAACGGCGAAAGGTATTTCGTGATGGTCGATTCGCTTAATTTCAGGTAGCGGCTCAATTCCCGCAGGGTCCAGCCGGTGTTGAGTTTCATCAGCTCTTCACAGGCCCGGAATTTTTCAATGTCGAGCATCTCGGCCCGATGCAGATTCTCGCTGATTTGCAGTATGCGGATCTCCGACTCGCTCATCGGCTCTTCACTGATAATCACCAGCAAATCCCGCAGGCCGGCGATCTGGGCCGCCCGGAACCGGCGTTCGCCCGCGATGATGGTGCCGTCCGGCTTGGCGACGAGCGGCTGAATCTGTCGTACCTTGAGCGATTCGCCCAGTGACCTGAGTTCTTCCGTGTCGAAAAATCGCCGGGCCTGTGGTTCCAGCTTAAACCAGCCGATCGGCTTGGTCGACAATTGTTTCATAGGACTCACTCCTTATCATTGCATAAAATGATGATCATTCATCAATTCCATTGAAATTCAAGTTGATAATTTCCAAGGTGGTAAATCATCATTATCATCGGATTGCATTAAGGATTGATTAAAAAGGCCGGTGCGGTGGCCTGAAGCCATGATTTCAGGGCCTCGTGCGTCTGAAATTCCACCACTTCAATCCGGTCGATGGTCGGGCCTGACTCACCCACCTGGCGAATCTCGTCGGAGGTCATCTCGCGGATCCAGACCACACGGTGCCGTTGCAATCCGGCGGATGTCAGATTGATTGTGCTGTCGGTCAAAGGCTGGTCGAGATTGCTGCCACGGATCAGCACCAGATAGACCAGATCACCGGAAAATTTCAGCAGCAGTCCGGCCGAGGGGTTAAATTCCCAATTACCCAGCCAGCCATAAGGGAACCAGGTGCTGTGCCCTTCACGAAACCGCAGCTCCAGAGCATCGGCCCGTTCATGAAGCCCTCGCAGGTAGCCAAACGCCGCGCAACTGGCTTCAAGGGCATCGGTTTCCGGGTCCGGGCGGGTTTTCCGGGATCGTTGTTTGGCTTGGAGCAATCGATCCTGATGTGACGACTTCTCATCGGGCATGCGCGTTCTCCCGGTTGATTGTTGGTAACAGTAAATTCTTTGACAGAAGTAAACGATTAGCCTCCTGCTTTTTGGCCACGTCCGTCGCCGAAAGCGGCTCATCCGGCCGCTTCACGGCCTCAAAAAGTTCGTTTTTGTCTTCAGTGTAAATCAGAGCCTTCTTCTTGCCACGGGTCACGGCCACATAGGCTGTTCGCTGGTCGGTGGCCGCAATCGATGGGCCTGCGATGGCAATCAAGACCTGATCGACGGTGGAACCCTGGCTGGCATGGCTTGTGGTGACATAACCATGGGCGATGTGGCCGAAATCCCGGTCAATCACCAGCCCTTGATCGACAACCAGGTCGCCCTTTTTTGTAAAACCCCTGACAATAAAGAGTCCATCAGCGTGTTCGAGGCGCTGCCGCGCATCCGCGATCTGCTCATCACGCTGCGCGACGTGGGCCTCGGGTATCTGCACCTCGGACAGCCCGCGACGACGCTCTCGGGCGGCGAGGCGCAGCGCGTGAA
>JBJTRR010001150.1:0-1052 GCA_046076185.1 bacterium
AGAGAGTGCTCATGGCTGCGGCCAACAACGCCGAAACCACCAGCCCCAGAACACCCACCGGCAGATTACCCACAATAAAATGCACGAAAACAGCATCACCCTTCAGGCCCGCTTCCCCCGGCAAATGCTGGGCCCTTACCCAAAGCGCAACGCCGATCGCAAGAAACAGGGCAAATTGCAGAAAAACAACCACTCCGCTGGTAACCAGGGCAATCGCAGCCTGTTTCTGCGACCTGGCTGAGAGATATCGCTGCACCATCATCTGATCGGCCCCGTGCGTTGCCATATTCAGAATCATTCCGCCAATCACTCCGGCCCAGATCGTAAAGGGTTGTGTCACATCCCACCTCAAATTCCACATCCTGAATTTGCCTTCGAGGCTGCCTTCAGAAAAGTAGTTGTTCCAGCCACCGGGAATATCGCCAACAATCAGCCAGAATGCAATGGCGGCACCAGCAATGTAGATGAAGAACTGTGCGACATCCGTCCAGATTACGGCCGTCATACCCCCCAGATAGGTATAAACAATCGTAGCGAGGCCCATAATGGCAATGGCGATGGGCATGGTGAGCGAATGACCGGCAGCGATCAGGCCCGACTGAACCAGCAACTGCTCAATCACTTTGGCTGCCAGAAAGAGACGCAGGCCATCGCCCAGTGTTCGCGTGATCAGAAACATGCCACTGGCCAGGGTTTTGACACCTGACCCGAAACGTGTCTGCAATACTTCATATGCTGATATGATCGACTGACGAAAATAGGCAGGCAGCAGGAAGACTGATACCAGAACCCGGCCAAACAAATAGCCCACAGCAAGCTGAAGGTAATTGAAATTACTGCCGTACGCGACACCGGGGACGCTGAGAAACGTGGCCGAACTCGTTTCGGTGGCAACAATTGAAATCATCACTGCCCACGTTGGAACATCCGATTCACTGAGAAAATAGCCCTTCAGCCCTTTGGCATTGCGGCCGGCACGCGCCCCCAGAAGCACACACATGAGCACATAGGCAATGACAACAATAATATCAATGATGCTCATGCTTCAGGCC
>JBJTRR010001151.1:0-9008 GCA_046076185.1 bacterium
TATCGATTGAATCAGCGCAACTGGCATATCGGGGAGTGATTTACGCGATTGAGCCCGAGGCTTCAGACGTGGCTTTGCTACTGGCCAATTGCGAATCGTTTGGCGTGATGAATGTGCGAAGCATTCTGGGCAAGGCCCCGGAAGCGACGCGCGACCTGCCAACGCCTGATGCGATTTTTGTCGGCGGCACGGGGCGACGTGTTGACCAAGTTCTTAGTTCCGTTTACGACCGGCTCTCACCCGGCGGTCGCATGGTGGTAAATGTTATTACTGTGGATGGACTTGCGACATCATACGAGACTTTGCGAAGACTGGCCGGAAATGTGAATCTCTGGAATATTTCGATTGCCCGGGGCATTGATCAGATGGAACGCGTGCGATTTGACGCTGCCACGCCCAGCTTCCTGCTGGCGATCACCAAGCCTGATGAAGAGTGATTTTATTGGCAATTAAATCATAATAAAATCAGGGGATGCGTGCAGTTCAGCCTCGCCCGAACAGGCGTTTTTCGAGTTGATCGAGCAACTCTCGGTCTCGAGGACGCCTTTTGATTTGATGCAAGTCTCTAAAAAGAAATATGTTACGATAAAGTTCCAGTGAGTTTTCAAAACTTTGATCGGGTTTTATGGCCTGTTTCAGGCGGAATTGCAGAATAAGGCGGCGAAATAAGGGTCTGACGAGTAATAAAAGAAAGAAAACTACTGCTGGCAGAACGAGAACAGCGATGACCATGACTTTTATTTGGCGGGGTTCGGGCGGAGGTTGGGAGGGATTGGGTTGACTCTGCGTAAAGACAGGCCTTGGAAGTATTTCAACTACTTGGCCAGTGGCCAGGATGGTTTTGATCTGGTTATCGCTTCCGATGTGTGAAATGAGAAGTGGCTTGAGCCGCCAGCTGCCAGGAGATTGTGGAATCCACTGGTAAGTCCAGATTCGAGCGGGAGTTAGCCAGTTGATGCCTGATTCAACAAGGCTTGGCCTAAAGCTGGCTGGCGCGTCTTCGGCCATCCCGACGATTTCAACGGTAGGTGGTAAATTGATTGCAAGTGCTGCCTTGCCAGTGGCTTGCAGAGTTACCTCAATGGGTGTACCGGCAGTGGCTTTTGTTGGCTGCGTTTGTAAGCTGAGTTTCAGGTCGCCAACACCTGCCCTGATCGCCCGCGAGGCTGGTTCAACAGGCCAGGGCTTGCAATCTATCTCTATGGGCTGAAGAAACTTCTGTTCGGTTGACCGGAGCTGATAACCCCATCGTTCAAGCCGGATTCTGCCTGTTTTTATTGGAATGACACGCAGGACGAGTGTTTTTTTGTCCTCGGGATCAATTCTCAGGTCAAAAAGGGCTGAACCTGGCGGGTTAATGCGTGGCTTGATGGGTTGAACCGGTTCATTGGTCGAGGCATCAACCGGATATTTTCGAATGACCAGTTCGCCGACATAAGCGGTTGAGATGGCAGCATTTGGGGTTTGTACGGCGAGGCTTGCCGAGAGCATCGACCAGATGAACATCAGGCAGGTGGCCGGAAGAAGATTCTGCGGCAAATTTCAAGCCCTGATCGATGGATAAGCCTTATGCCATGTATTGATCGAGTTTTGGCAGAAGAGTCGAAAATTTCAGACGGTTGGGGCAGGCGGCTTCGGCGGCGGCCAGGTCGGCACCTGACCAGTCGCGACTCTCGGCTGAGAGAGCTTCATACAGGCGGCGGGCTTCTGAGCGGTAACCATAATGATCATAATAGGTTAAGAGGCGTGCCAGGTCATCAAGCCGGGCCCCGGTTCCGGCAGCCTTGGCACACTGGCCGGTGCAATCAGCGCAAAGTGTTCGGTTGCATGAGAATATGGCATCACGAAGCTGCATGATGGATGAGAGCTTCATGGGTTCATATGATCTTATGGCGGCTGTGTTTTCACGCACCTGATCTGTATTGACCATGGAGACGCAAACGGAGCTGATGCGTTCGTCAGACCAGATGGCGTGCAGCAGGCCCTGATAGGCCGTGAGCTTCTTTTCCTGCAGGTATGGGACATGGTTGGGCACTTCGCGAAGCACCTTATCGCCAAGGCCGGAAATCTGCTTCATTGAGATCAGACCAATTCCGGCCTTGTGGCAGGCATCAATCGCTTTATTCAGGGCTGAGTCGCGGGCCAGCCAGGGGGTGTATTGAAGCATGATCGCGTCGGTAAACCCACCACGGGCCGCAGTTTGAAGATATTCAGGCCGGCGCGAGTCGTGGCAGGAAAAGCCAACGAGTTTGGCCTTGCCCGACTTTCTTATCTTCTCAAAAGCGGCCTTCCAGTCGGCAGATTCAAGCCATCCGAGAGATTTGTAATCGCTGCCGTAAGTGTTGCCAATGCCGTGAATTAAGTAAAGATCGACATAGACGGTGCCCATGGCGGCCAGGCGTTTGTCAAGCTGGCTGACAAACTGGTCGGGTGTTTTGGGGTGCTCTTTGGTGACGAGGAAAAGCTCTTTGCGAATTTCGGGCGTTTCACGAAGCCAGCGGGCAATGACCGGCTCTGATCCGTAAGTATCGGCTGTGTCAAAATATCGGATACCATTGGCATAGGCAAAGCGAAGGATGCGGTCTGAGCCTGGGTTGCGAAACGTGCCCAGATTCAGCATGGATACCGGTATGCCCGACCGGCCAAGGGGCCTTGTGGGCAAGGGGTCGGCCAACCGGGCAGGTGCTTCATTCTGGACGGCTAATGCATTCTGATGCAATCCTGAAGTGATTACACCCGTGGCACTTGCGCCAAGCCATGTGCGGCGGTCGATAACCGAATGCTGATTTTCCCGGTCGTGGTTCATTTCGCCGATTCCTGGATAGGGTTAATTGAATATAAGTGCTTGTAAAAATGGATGTTATGCAATAAGGCGATCTCTTGCGAGATCGCCTTATTGGGAAATTCAGCGAGAAAGCACGTGCCAGAATCAGGCCAGGTGTTTTTCAATGCGTGGCATGAGGGCCGAGAACTTCAGCTTGCTGGGGCAGGCGGCTTCGGCGGCGGCCAGGTCGGCGTCAGACCAGTCGCGGCTTTCGGCGTCCATCTCGCGATAAAGTTCGCGGGCCTTGGCCCGATAGCCGAAGTCGTCGTGATAGGTCAGCAGACGGGTCAGGTCGCCCAGGCGAGCCTTGGTGCCGGCGGCTGTGGCACACTGGCCGGTGCAGTCGGCACAGAGGGTTTTGCCGCAGGCCAGAACAGCATCACGCAGTTGCATGATATCGGCCGTTTTCATGGGCTCGTAAGAGCGGATGGCGGCAGAGTTTTCGCGAATCTGGTCGGTGTTGCGCATTGAAACGCAAACCGAGCTTATGCGTTCGTCAGACCAGATGGCGTGCAGCAGGCCCTGATAGGCCGACATCTTCTTTTCTTTGAGGTAAGGCACGTGGTCGGGCACTTTGGTCAGGATATTGTCGCCCATGCCGGCAACCTGCTTCATCGAAATCAGGCCGATGCCGGCCTTGTGGCAGGCGTCAAGGGCCCGGTTCAGCGGGGCATCTTTATCCAGCCATGGGCTGTACTGAACCATGATGGCATCTACGAACCCGCCTTCAGCCGCGGCCTGAAGATATTCGGCACGCTTCTGGTCGTGGCACGAGAAGCCGACAAGCTTGGCCTTGCCCGACTTTTTGATCTTCTCGAATGCGTCTTTCCATTCCTTCGACTTCGGCCAGTCAAGCGACTTGTAATCTTTGCCGTAACTGTCGCCAATGCCGTGAATAAATAAGAGATCGATGTAGTCTGTCTGAAGAGCGGCCAGACGGGCGTCAAGCTGCTGCATCAACTGGTCGGGTGTGGTGGGGTGATCTTTGGTGACCAGGAAGATGTTTTTGCGATACGAGGGGTTGTCAGAAAACCAGCGACCAATAGCGGGTTCTGAGCCGTAACTCTTGGCTGTGTCGATATATCGGATACCGTTGGCATAGCCAAAACCAAGCAGGCGGTTCAGGCCGGGGTTCTGCCAGGTGCCCAGGTTCAGCATGGAAACTTCAATGCCCGAACGGCCCAGCTTGCGGGTGGGAACGGGGTCGGACATCTTGGCCGGGGCAGCATCTTTTTCCTGAGCGATGGCCGATTGACCGGCCACGGTGGTTGCGGCGACACCAGCGGCCGAGATTTTCAGCCATTCACGACGATCAAGCGAATTGTCAGGGATCATGGACATGCGAGGCGACTCCCTCATTAAACCCAAATGTGACAGAATGTTCGGGCCGGTCAGGCCGGTTGGCGAGCCTTGAGCCACGTTTGGAAGATGTAGCTTCATCAACTATCTTGAATACCATGATCGGACGTATGTGTCCAACAATTTCTCAAAAAAAATGACCGGGATGTCAAATTCCCGGCCCAGGGGCAGATTCCAGTTGCTTTTTCAGCGGCCGATGAACGGACTCAGTGACCATTGCCAAGTCGATCGCCGTATGCGGAATTGTGGTTGCCGGCCAGATTGTCGCCGGGCCGGTTTTCTATAAGTTCTTGGCGGAAGACCTTAACCTCCGGCGGTGCTTCAATGCCCAAACGCACGGTGTTCCGGTCAACCTTTACCACCGTGATAACGATATTATCGCCTATCACGATGCTCTCATTCATCTTGCGGCTCAATACAAGCATGGCGATTTTCCGTTCCTTCATCCGGCCGGTTCATCCGGCCACTGCCACCGCGCTTTCCACTTCTTCAAGCCCGGGCAATCGTTAATATTGCGCAGAACCTGAACCCCCCTATAATCAATACGCAGTGAACGAGTAAAAGGTTACGAAAAAATTAAATTTATTTAAGTAGTCTTTTTTGGCAGTGGCCAATTTTTCCGGCAAAGCTTACCAAAATCGACTTTTATGTTGATTCTTGCCAACATTCGCAGGCTTAATTTACCTGAATTGCCTGGTCGGCAATTCTTTTTTATTTGGTCTGATCCGGTTTTTTTGTGCCTGTCTCACGCAGATAGGTCACAAAGTTGGCGTCAAGCCGGGTTGATTCGATACCAAGACGGTCGGCCAGGCCCCTGGCCCCTCGCAGCCGGCCTTTGTAGGCATCGCGGGCATAATCCATAAAAATGTCTCGTGTGCGGGCATCGGCACCAACGAGAAAATAAAGAGTCAGGGCCATGGCCTGGGCGTAATGATCATGCACCTTACTGGCCATGTTAAATGATATCTGGCCATAAGCCTGCAGCACTTCAAACGGTGTAAACACGCGGCTTTCAAGAATGCGGGTACGGGCGACATCCATGCGTGCCCCGACCGGCGAGCCGAACCGAATTTCGTGGCTGCTGATGACCTGAACCGTTTCAAAACAGGTGCCAAGACCTTCAAAAAGCCAGTAGTGGCCTCGATTTGCGTCGAGTTTGTCGCGGCCTGCCGTTTCAAAAAGCAACTGATGGGAGGCTTCATGAAACAGTGTGGCCTCAACCGGCAACTGGCCTCCGGGGTCGTGGAAAAAGTATGACATGCCACGCCCGCCCCTTTGTCGGCTGCTGGCATTCTGCGGCGGCCGGCGATAATAGCCGATGCTCTCGGCAATTGATTCCCCCTCAATCGGGGTAAGTTCGCGTACGTAATCGTCTTTTGAAGCAAAATAAGCGACGTGATGCACAATGGGCGAGACGGCCGGACGCAAGTTTTTCACTCGCCAGCGTTTGGCCAGGGGCAATTCGGGGCCGATGAGGTCGGCCATCTGGCAGAAAAAGAAGGGATAGAACGCTTCAAGCTTGCGGCCGAAAGCAACGGCATCAGCAAATGGCAAGTTGGACTTGATTCGAAAATGCTCGGTCACGATTTCCCAGGCGTTTTTCCAGTCGGCGTGGGCCCTGTTGGCTTCGTCGGCCGGGCCCCAGACAACTTTTTTCGTGCGGGAATCGACACCAATGGGAAGCTGACCACTTTCCAGAGGTGCCTGCCACGAGCGGTCGATCCAGCCGAATTTCGGGTGCAGAACGTGCCCTTTTTCCATCTGGGCGATGGCAAAGGGCGTGGCCCAGCCGTCCTGACAGGGTGTGTAGCCCAAAAGCCGCCAGGCCTCGTCCTGATTCATGTCTCGTGAAACGATGGCCCGAAGGGCTTGATCGGTAATACGGAACGTCTCTTGCATAGACGACTTGCGTGCAACTTTCCAAAGCTGGTCAACGGTGTCGTCGCGAAGCGATTTCAGCGATTTTGAGGCCGACCATCGTTCAATCGCCGGAAAGTCTTTTGCTGTAATCACTTCAGGCAGAATCATGAAGCGAATGCCAGTGGTTGCCGGGCTGGCGGGCGGGGCAGGAATGGCAGCGATAAGTTCTTGTGCAGCCAGCTTTTCTGCCTGACTGACGGATTTGGCGGCAATATCAGCAAGGGCTGTCTGTTCCTGCCGCAGGATGACTTCCAGTTCCTGGCTGCCTGAGCGAAAGTTGACATCGCCAAGCGGGCTGAGCCGGCCGGGCGGCGGAACATCAACGCGTGGCGCAGGCACTTTGACATCGACTTTCGGCGGATCGACACGGAGGTTGACCGGGGGCGGATCAACTTGCCCGAGAGCGACCCAGAAAATGAGTGCAAGTGCTTTCATAGCAATGTGTTTCGCCTGAAGAACCGGTCGGCACGTGAGGAAGATCGAAAGTCAGAAAATGTCGCAATCAGCTTACTTTTTCTTAGCCTTGCCGGCTGATTTTTCGGGCGGGTTGTAGGGGTTTGAAAGCGAGCCGCCGGGGTTGGTCGATCCTGGCTCTTTGGCTTCAACCTTGGGGGCATCGCCGGCCGGTTTGGCCGATTCGCCACCGCCGCCGCCACCACAGCCGGAGAGGGTTGAAAAGGCGAATGCGAAAAGCAGGCAGGGGGCGATGGATTTGGCGAATGACATGCGTAAAGCCTTTTGCGGTTTTGAGATTGCTGCGAACTGGCCGAATATCTCTTCCTAATTATTCAAAAAATGTGTGAAGTGGTCTAGCCGTTTTGGGCCAGGGCGGTTCTATTCTCGTTTATGTAAATGAAACGGCAATGGTGGCGAGTGCGGAATGGGCTGGACAATTTCGGGCGATTGATGTTAGATAGCCCCATGGCCAGATTGGGTTTAGATCCAGAAACGCGCAGGGAGGCAGGAACTATGGCGGCACAGGCGATGGGTGGTAGGTGGTTTTTGCCTTGCGTGGCGGCCTTTGTGCTGGGCTGGGGTGCCTGCACGATGATTGGCCAGGCCCGGCCGGTGCTGGCGATGGCGGGCGACGGGGCCGACCATTCGCAGCTTGTGAGTTGTGTGGTGAGTGCCGAATATAACGAAGCCCGCAAGGTGCAGGTGCCGGTTCAGGGGCTGGTTTATCTGGATTATCGGCGAGGCAAGCTGGTGGGCACGATGCCCGAGATGCGGCAGATTGGCCAGCAGACGCGGGTGCTGAGCAATTTTACGGAACGTGACCTGGTGGACGACTTTGAGATGAAGCCGGGGACGACGCCGAATTTTTTGATATCGACGATTACGACGGGGGCACTTTCGGACGGGGCCGAGCTTTTGGTGGTGCTTGAGAGCCAGTCGCGGCAGTCGCGGATTTACAAGCTGGGGTTTCAGCAGACGGGCGTGGAATTCAAGCCGCAGTTTGACCTGATTGAGAAGAAAACGTTTGATAAATCGGGCAATGTGGAACTGCCAAAGGCCCTGAAAAACCCGGTGAACCCGGCAGCATTTCAGCCGGCGGTGGGGAATTGAAATGGCTGGATGTTTGTGATGTAACCGAAGCAGAAGGTGGATAATTGAGCTTCATTAGCCACCTTTTGTTATTTACGACTTATGTAAAATAATATTTCTGAAATTGATTTCCTCTTCCCCTGCCGGGGGCTGATGCTTCATAATGACCGCTGGAATTGAGCAGGCGGAGATGCCCGGCCATGGGCCGACTGGCGGAAGCTATCAGGAACGATGTAAAGCGATGAGCAGCACAGGGTTTGATAATGTTCTGGTAACCAGGTATGCTTCGCCCGAGATGAGCCGGCTGTGGTCGGCCCAGACACGATATGGCCTGTGGCGGCGGCTGTGGCATTCGCTGGCCCGGCACGAGATGGACCTTGGCCTGCCGATTACGCCCGGGCAGGTGGCCGAGCTGGCCGAGCACCTTGACGATATCGACTTCGAAAAAGTGGCCGGCTATGAGAAAAAGCTGCGGCACGATGTGATGGCCCACGTGCATGCCTTCGGCGATGTGGCCCCGACGGCCCGGCCGATCATTCATCTGGGGGCGACCAGCTGCTTTGTGACCGATAACGGCGACCTGGTGCAGCTTCGCGATGCCCTGAGGCTTGTCAGAGATGGCCTTGTCGGCGTGATTGACGCCCTGGCAAGATTTGCGGATGCATGGAAAAAACAGCCGTGCCTGGGCTATACGCACTATCAGCCGGCGCAACTGGTCACGGTGGGCAAGCGGGCCACGCTATGGTGCCAGGACCTGCTGATGGATCTGACGGAAGTGGAACGCCGGATTGCCGACCTGAAATTTCTGGGCGTGAAGGGCACCACCGGCACACAGGCCAGTTTTCTGGCCCTGTTTAATAACGACCACGGCCGGGCCATTGAGCTGGAAAAGCGGGTGGCCGGTGATTTTGGATTCAGCGAAGTGATTCCGGTATCAGGGCAGACTTACACGCGTAAGATTGATTCGCAGATTCTGGCAACACTGGCCCAGATTGGCGAAACGGCACACAAATTTGGCAGCGATATGCGACTGTTGTCGCATGATAGGGAGCTGGATGAACCCTTTGAGGCCGGGCAGATTGGTTCATCAGCCATGGCTTATAAGAAGAACCCAATGCGAAGCGAGCGGCTTTGTTCGCTGGCCCGCTTTGTAATGGCCCAGCCGCAGGCTGCGGCACAGACAGCCGCGACACAGTGGCTGGAACGGACACTTGACGACAGTGCGGTGCGGCGGCTGATTTTGCCCCAGGCGTTTCTGGCGACCGATGCCATGATCAAAATCTATTTAAATGTGGTGCCGGGTCTGGTGGTGAATACGGCGATTATCGACAGGAATGTGCGGCGAGAGCTGCCTTTTATG
>JBJTRR010001152.1:0-3489 GCA_046076185.1 bacterium
GAAGGCCGCCGCCGCTTCCGTTATGGAAATTCTTGCAACACCCGCCGGAAAATTTCAGCTTGATGTGACGACCACCCCGGCCAAAGACCTCACCGATGAGAATCTGGCGAAATACGATGTCCTGATTCTGAACTATTTCCCAACGGCACAGGGCGGCCCTGACACCAAATGGACTGACGCAAACAAGGCTGCAATGCTTAAGGCCGTGAAGGAAGGCAAGGGCGTGGTAGCCCATCATTTCGCCTCAGCCGCTTTTGCCCGGCCCAACTGGGAAGAATACGAAAAACTCATCGCCGGTGGCTGGCGTACGCAGGGGTTTCATGGCCCAGCTCACGAATTTTCAGTGAAAAAAGCAGCTGATCATCCCATCTCAAATTCCTCGCCGGCGAAATTTGATCACCCCACTGACGAACTCTATTCCAACAGCCTTCTCACCCCTGGCAGCGTAGTCATTGCCACTGCCTTCTGCGACCCAGCCAAGCCCAAGGGCACTGGCAAAGACGAAGCCGTAATCTGGGTTAATCAGTATGGCAAGGGGCGTGTTTACAATAACGTGCTTGGGCATGACAGCAAGGCCATGGCTGACAAGGCTTATCAGGAATGGTTCCGCAATGGTGTGGAGTGGGCCGCCACCGGAAAAGTCTCAAAATAACTGACTTTGCAACCTGCATTGCAGAATCAAGAGTAAGTGGAAGTGGTGAATTTACCTCAACCTCCGGGGGTTCTTTCACCACTAACTTATCGTAGAAGTATCTGGGACTGTGAAAATTCGGCTTGAATATGTTTTAAATCAATATTGATTTAACTTTCCCTTTCACAAGCAAACAGATTTCACATCAAAGACTTCCAAACGACCGAGTGGAATGAAATGAGAAAATACAATTTCAGGGGTTTTACACTGATCGAACTTTTGGTGGTTATCGCCATCATTGCAATTCTGATTTCTCTGTTGTTGCCAGCAGTTCAGTCGGCCCGCGAAAGTGCCCGGCGTGCCCAGTGCGTTAATAATCTGAAACAATTAACGCTTGCGGTGGCCAATTACGAGTCCTCTATCGGCTGTCTGCCACCAGCCGGTATTCTGGTAATTGGCCAGCCGTTCGAATCATTCTCGGTTCACGCCCGCATTTTGCCATATATTGAACAGGCTTCATTGGCCAATGGCCTGAATCTTGATTTGGGCATCAATGCACAGGCGACTTTCACTCAGGTGAAAATTACATCTTTCATTTGTCCCAGTGAAATCAATGCGGTCATGAAGACAGGAGTCCTCACCAATCATTTCCCTCTCAATTATGGCGTGAATATTGGAACATGGCTCGTTTACGACCCGGGCCGAATGCAATTTGGCGATGGTGCTTTCGGCATCAACGCCGCATTGCCTCTGGCTGCGATAAGCGACGGCCTTAGCCAAACGATTGCATTTTCTGAAGTCAAAGCTTATCAACCAGCCCTGAAAGATGGTGGGCGTCCTACCGGATTTAATGTACCACCGCCAAGCAATCCGACTGCCATGGAGGCATTTGGCGGAACATTCACTGACAAATGGAGCCATACCGAATGGTCTAGTGGCATGGTCCTTCAGTCTGGCTTTACCACGGCCTTCCCGCCCAACACTTTCATTCCATTCACAAACGCCGGACGGTTATATGATATTGACTTCACGGCCAGTCGGCTTGGTGTCTCGACTGTGAATCAGACTTATGTGGTTGTCACTTCTCGTGGTTATCATCCCGGCAGTGTGAATGTCGCTTTTCTTGACGGTTCCGTTCGAAATGTAAAGAATACAGTAACCCAGGCTGTCTGGCGGTCTCTCGGTACCCGAAACGGCGGCGAGATCACATCAACCGATGCTTACTGATGATCATTGAGTAAAAAAAAGCCCTGTTCTCTCTGAGCAGGGCTGAAAGTTTATCAGGTTGTCAATCTGTCAGACTTATTCAAGGTAACCCAAGTCAGCCAGACGCTGCTCAATCAGCCTTTGTTCTTCATCGTCGTATTCGAAACCGGGCTTGTGTGGTGAATGCGGCGTCGATGTGTGAACATGCCCCGAATCATGCCGGACCGTGCTGAAAGCATCAGCCGAGAAAATATCTCTGCCTTCCATGCCTGCGGCAAGATGGCTTTGGTTGAGTCGCCCAAGAACAGTCGGGGCGAAGTCAACAAGCCGACACGACAGTCTTTTTCCTGCCTCGATTCCAACTCCACTGGCCATTACGATACCTTCCAGGCGATGTGTGCCCGGCAGATCGGGGTCGGCTTCGACCCAATCAGGCCTGTTCGTGATCTTTGTGCGAACCCATAAATCTTCACGGGGCAGGGCAATCACATCAGGATAGCCTTCACGGGCCGGGTCAAGATTATGGGCCGATGCCACATCAATCACCTGTCGGAAAAGACGCGAACCATCAGCCAGATCAGTCACTTCGGCAAGAACCTGCATAAATTGAGTCTTGGCATCATCAATCTGGCGTGGCGTTGTAAGAGGAGCCCCCTTGCGATACCACGAACGATTGAGATAAATCATACCGGCTGTATCCTGGTGCGGAGCAAAGCCGAGAGTCTTTTTCCAGTCAAGCGGAAACTGGGCTTCGATCCCTGTTTCAAAGGTGGCTGACCTTGCCTGGCGATCACGCCTTTTTTCAAGCCACAGTCGAAAATGATCAACAGCCTGTCGGCCCCGCCGTTCAAGTCCGCCCAGTGCCGAGGGAACCTTGGCAAGCCCCTTGTCAATGAGTATGCGATTTATTGCGATTCGGCCTGAACAGTGCCCGAAGCCATGATCGCTTGAAACCATGACACCAGCGCCACGGGCATCGGCAAGTTCCAGCAACCTGCCAATGGCCTGATCAAGGGCTTTCATGGCAGATTCAGCGGCTCGATTCATCGGCCCGTCCTCAATACCGGTCTGATCAACATTGAGATATTGCCAGCACCGATGCTGGAACGGGTCGAGATTCTGAAACTGAACCATCATCGCCGACCAATCAGGGAACATTTCGTCGGCAATCCATGCCGACTGAGCCCGTGCGGCAAACAGCTTGACCGACTCTTCAGCACCCTTTTGAAACTCTTCGGGGGTTGAAGGTGGCCGCTTCCAAAGCACCCGATGATGATAATCAGGCAATTCGGCTTTGACCCGTGCCGCGAACTTCTCGTTGCCTGAAAGTGCAGCCTCAAGATGCGGCGCATCAAGCCCCGAAACAACCAGCCCCCTGATTTTAAGGGGAGGGTAGGTCACTGGCACATTAATCGAGACAACTGTCTGGCCTGCATCGGATAGCTGGTGAAACATCGTCGGCACACGCACGCGGGCCGAATGGTTCACACGCATCCTGCGACTTTCGGCGTCGAAACAGCGATGATCATAGACACCGTGCCGATGAGGCCCACAGCCGGTGAGCATCGTTGTCCATGCAGCCGATGTCACTGGGGGAATGCACGAAGACATCTCACCCCAGGCAGATTTTTGCCTGAGACTGGCCAGATTGG
>JBJTRR010001153.1:0-3685 GCA_046076185.1 bacterium
ACCCAGGAAAAATATGTCTGACCACCCGCTGTGCGAGAGGTCCATTCGAACAGGCGTACACTCTTTCAGGATGGGATAAAGACCAGTGGAAAGGTCTCGTTTCATTAACTCGTTACGAATTTTAAGCGGATGCTCTTCAGCCGAGCCCACCCGAAACATCCAGCGGTTGCCGGGGCACTGCCTGACGGATCGCCGCACCTGATCAGCCAGAGAGGCAAATGCTGTTTGCTGATAGGCACTGGCCAGGCAACTTGCCGTGGTTTGATCAAGGCCATTTTTCTGTGAAAGATGGAGCCATCGAGAAATGGCGGATTCGAATTTTCTGTTTAACAAATCCTGATGGGCTGCCTGGTCAATGCGTCCGTCGACTTTCACCAGTGGGCTTTCCTGCAAGATAAATCTGTAAATTGCATGCAGAAAAATGGCCGAGCGAACCTGATGATACAGATTATCGGTTGAATGGCGGAACGACTCGAGCGACTCCATCTGTCTCAGCAATTCATTGTGTGGCAGAGACCGTGCCAGCCCTATCGCAGGTTTATTTCGTACACCATCTTCATTGCTAGTCAGAAGATCAATCAGGCTCAGGCTCATTTTTCAGATTTGTCCTGAATATTTAACCACGTTCAATCGCCTGATTCTGTTCAAGCCGGGTAAACGTATTGGCAAGCAGTGCCAACATTTTCTCTCGACCTTCGCCAGCCAGAGCCAGGGCGATCTGGGCTTCCACAACACCATATTTCACACCCAGATTATGCCTTATGCCTCTTGTTTCCAGCGCAAAATAAGGTTCATGGCCAATCAGCTTATTTAATGCAGTTGTCAGCGTGAACTGACCGTTCTCAGCGGAACTTGCACTGATTTGCTCGCCAAGAATGTCGAATACGGTAGGCGAAAGGGCATGGATACCAAAAAAACAGAGATAATGGCCTGAGCGTAGCCCTGGAACGGTCAGCCTTAACTCGGCTGTTGTGGGGTCTGGCTTCTCGATAATCTCATTAACTTCATAGAGTTCAGGCTGATCGGAAAGCCTTTTTCCGGCAACAGTGCCATATTGATGAATCAAATGCTCACGTGTGGGTTGAACGGCGGAAATTGAGCTGAGTTTTGTTTTTGCCGCGTCAATCACCTGACGGGCACATCGCCTTGTCTCAGCCGAGATATAAAGATGATCACCCAGGAGGAGCAAAAACGGTTCGTTGCCAATTCTTTGCCGGGCACACCAGACAGAATGCCCATAACCGAGGGGTTCATCCTGCACTGCAAATTTCAGCCTGTCCTGCAGCTCGCTTATCCGTGTTGCCTGATCATTGGCCCATTGTTCCTGCGGAAAGCCTTTTCTCAGCATCTCAACATACGACTGAAACTGGCGACGATAAATTGCTTCGTCACCGGGGGCAGAGACAACACAAATTTCCTCAACCCCTGAATCCATCGCTTCTTCCGCGATGATCTGGAGCACGGGCTTGGTCACGCCATCACGATCAACAAGCGGTATCATCGCCTTCTGAACCGTGTCAGCGGCGGGATATTGCCTGGCTCCCCGACCTGCCGCCGTAATTACAGCTTTGGTGATGTTCATCCGCTTGAACCTGTGCTGACCAGTCGAACTGATTGACCCAATTAAACCAAGTATAGTTCTAAAAATGATTTTTAGCGACATGTGAAGCTTTTGCATTGCTTAAAAAATCAACTTTCTGCTTGTGGTTAAATCGCCTGCAAACTGTATGATATCAATGATTTAAAGTCACCAATGAGCATCCACATGGAATGTTGATTAAATCAATTCAAGTCAGAAAATTCGAAAGTAATTACTTGATTTACATCGTAGAATAATTACGGTGTGACTTCTTGATAAAATCACTGGTGAAAGGTTGATCGTTCGGGATAAGGCGAGAAATGTCGATCTCTCTGGATCTCAATTCCCTGGCTTATTCACCCGTCTCCATGACGCCAACCATGGAGCCCATACCTGCTTATGTTTACGTTTGCACCACGATTGACCTGAAAGCAACCAGCGCGTCGGAACGGCCTGATTTTTTTCTCTCAGCAAGTTTTGCCAAGTTTAACAAACCCAAAGTCGTCAGAGTTTTCAGGCCGCCTTGCAGCGATCATCCGGCGGGTGGCATCATCGCTTTTTTGTTTAACAGCCTTGAGTATCTGAATTTTCTTGAGCCAAATGATGCAGAAATACCCGAGATCCGGTTTGCTCTGGCAAATGCTGCCATTTCTGCGGCACGTCTGAATCTTGCCCTGCCGGCCGGAGACCTGAAAGACTTGATCCAGATTGCTGCCAGAGGCCCGCTCAAATCAGCGGATTTGAGAAGTGCCGTACTGGTCATTTTAGACAATTCGCTTTATGGCTACAGCAGCCAGTCGATGTCAAAAATTTTGCTGGAATTGAACGCCTGCGGTTTTTCTGAAAAAGAAATAGACTTTGCCCTGCAACGATTTATCAAGGCAAAATGGCAAAAGCTAAACTATTTTGATTTGCTGCAACTTGCCAAGGCTGCACGGGTTGCGAGCCTGAAGTGGCCTTCAATCTATGGCCGTATGACAGACCTGCTGAAAAAAGAAGAATATGTCCCCGTGGAGTCGGTGGTGGAAGGTGTTCGCCAGGCGGCACTGACCAAACTATTTCATGATTGCGTGCTTGAGCATTTTGAATACTGCAAGCCCATATTTTTCAGAAACTTGCAATCGCTTCGTGTAGCAAATGTGGCTGAGGTGTTTCGAAGTTATGGAACGCTCCACCAGGTCAATGGCCTGACATTTCAGATGCTGGATTTGATCAGGCAATCAACAGACCAAATGAGTTACAAGGATATCAAGCGCACTCTCTCGGGCCTGGCTGAACTTGGAATTCACGATGATAACAATCTTGACCCGCTTTGTTGCCGGCTGCTTGAGATTGCCACAAGTAAAAAAATTGAAGAGCGGGATTTAATCAAAATCATCTGGTGTCTTGCTGTCACTGGCGGTAACAGGCGTGTTTTTCCATTCTGGGGGCAGCTTGAAGATTTGAAACCAAGCAGGCTGAAACCGGAAGTGATGCGATTGCTCTACCAGAGCGCGTTGCTTTCAGGCTTGGAGTTACCCGGCAGGCTGAACCAGGAAACCGTTCGTGCGGAAGCCAGAAAGTGGTGCCGTAAGGCTAATCTGCCTAATGACTTCGAGCTTTCAGTCGGCAGAGAAATTCGTCGCCACGGTGTTCGTTTCAAGTTCGGCCAGAGCGAATGTGGTGTTGAAATTGACATGGTCATTCGCAAGGGAGACCTGCCGCCTGTTGCCGTTTTCTGTGATGGGGTCAGATATCACCATATCAATCAACTTTTGCGATACGGGCTTTCTGGGCCAGATAAAATGGCTGTGAGGCTGCTATCTTCCAACGGCTTCAAAGTCGTTCGTATCCCGGATGTGCTTTGGCGGCAGGGGCGTCACGAACGAGGCTGGCTCTATCGTTTCTTTATTTGTGAAGGTGGGGTAAATCTCGAGTTTTATAAGGAATAATTTGCCGGCACATGGCGATATCATGGTTTCAGCGAGATTTAGTCAGTCGTTCTCAAGTCTTAAATTTCGCTACAGTTAAGCCCGTTAATCACCGGAAAAAAACCTGTTTTGCCTGTACAAAAGCTAAATTTGAATTTGACCCGGGCCGATAAACAGGTTATATTGCTAAAACCTG
>JBJTRR010001154.1:0-5004 GCA_046076185.1 bacterium
GGGAAGATAAAGGCCAAGAGGCAATCGGCCGGTCTGGTCAAATCCGTTTGACGCTGTGCTCATCCCATCGTCCCCCCGGTCATGTTCACCGTGTCAAGCGATGTATTCACCAGATCACGCATGTAATCAATGTCAGAAGTATTGAATTCCGCAAGGTTTATATCGCCTGAAAGCCAGACTCGCACAGCCTCGGCAAAGTCTTGAAGGGCCGGGGTCGGCCCGCCATTGGCCTCAAGATGATGAAGATGCATTTCAATGAGTTGGGCCAGAAAAACCTGGGTGCCTCCGTCAGTCTCTTCAGCATAGCGTTCCATGTCGGCAATGATAGAACGCACCAGAAAATCAAGAAACTGCAGATGGCCACGAATCTCGGGCACATGCGACCTGAAAAGCTCAAGGGCCGCGATTCGCTCTTGCCGCGGATCGTTCGACGACATTGGTTAAACTTCCTCCCTGTAAGTATTTGCCAGCTGTTCACGCATGAACCGTCAAGGCTGCAGATCACCCACAAGTGGTATTTTGCATGAACCTTTCTGGATGTAGCGATCAGGCAAGATTTTCCTGTCATGCGGAGATTACCTGAATTGCCCTGCTTTGGCAAGGCTTCAGGCCCGTCTTTTTTGAATAACCTGCAAAGTTTTACGCAGGTTGCATGATTGATCGGTAACCGGGGCTTATTTTGCCGGTTTATTCAGGCCGGCAAGATAGGCGAGCAGATCGGCGGCCTGTTCGGCTGTGAGGTCGCGCAGAATACCGGCCGGCATGAGCGAAAGCACGGAAGGCTGTGACGAATCAACTTCGTCAGCCTTGAGGAGAGTATCAGCCTTGGCATCAGTCACTTTCACGCTACCATCAGGCAGGGTCTGGCGAATGCCGGAAAAGACACGGCCGTCTTTGGTGGCAATATTGTGAAGCCGATATTGCGGCTCAATCGCCCACGATGGCTCGACCAGGTGCTTGAGAAGCGTCGCCCTGTCGTATTTTTTGCCAATGCCGTCGAGGTCGGGCCCCACCTGCCGCCCCTTACCGCCCACGGCATGGCACGATACGCAATTTGGCCCGCTGTTGGCGAAGAAGAGATCAGCGCCTCGGCCGGCATCGCCCGAAAGGCTAAGCACTTCATCCGGCGAGAAGCCGTCGCCCAGTCGCTCAATTCGGGCAGACCTGGGCAGGAATCGTTCGAGAAATTCGCGAATTTCCGGGCGTGTCGCCGGGCCGATTTTGCCGGCAACGAGCTTTTTCACCTGAGGCGAAAGTCCGACAAGATCAGCACCTGCCAGGGCCAATGCCCCCGATGGTGTCTGCATCAGGCGGTCAATCGCTGCGGAAACTTCTGACTCTTCCGGCAGAGGCGATTTGACCAGCACGGCAAGGCTGGCCGCGATCTGATCGGTTTCCGCTGAATTTGATGCGGCAGCCGCCGGGCCCGAGCCTAAAGCCTTGATCCATGCATAGATATGGCGGGCGCCGTCGGGGTCGGTCTCGCGGCTGCCCAAGCGTGGCATGTGGCCGGGGCCATATTTGGCAATACGGGCAAAAAGTACTGATTTTTCAGGATGACCGGGCTTGACGATGGCCGAATCAGCCCCCAGGCCAAGGTCGCCCTGCTGTGGCTTGACATTAACGGCGTTCATCTGGTCAGTTCGGGCAGAATCGTCCATGACGATTGTCGCTGCACCGCCGGCATTAAAGGCGTGGCACTGTGAGCAATTGACATGCAGCCAGGTGCGCACGCGACGGTCGGCCGAGGCTGAATCATCGTTGGCTGCGACAAACGTCCTGGCTGGGTCGGCCGGCTTCACTGCCGCTTCCTTACCGGTTGCCCAGGCCACCAGTTCGGTGTAGCGGGCATGTTTTTTCGGGTCGGGGTTGTCAAGCTGGCTGGCAAGCAGGGCCAAGGGTGAAGCCGACTGCCGGCCATAAACCGAGGCACCCGCCTCAGCCCAGGGGTTATGGCACAGAACACACTCAGCCCGGGCGGAAATGCGATATCGCATGCGATAATTCTGCCCACCGTGGTCGGTATCGGCCTGGTCAACCATGACCGAAGCACCCTGCGCCGGGACCAGGTCAGCGTCGGTTTGCGACTCATTCCAAACGTAAGAGTAAGTGGCCCAGGCTCCCTGGTCTTTCAGCATGATCTGCGTTTCCATGCGGCGGGGCTCGGCCCGACCGGGCACCTTCAGCATGATGGTCTTGGCCAGAACGGCCCCTTCACCAAGCCTGAGCAGGTTGGTCTTGCCCTCAATCACGCCATCGGCACCTGGCGGAATGGCCATGTGCCTGACAGAAGTCGCACCGTCGGCCCAGTGGGGGGCATTGATCTGATATTCCATCACCCCGGGGTTGGGCGCGAGTTTGGCAAGATCTTTGAAAAGGCCGGTTTTACTGAGTTTTTCCGGAAACTGAGTGCTGGCGGCCAGAGCAGCAGGCGGCAGCTTTTCCAGACGAAACAGCTGGTTTGACCGCTCGTGTTCCATCAGAAGCAGCTCGCCGGCATGATCAAGCCCAAAGCTGACAAGCCGCAGGCCGGTTTCGGCAATCCGCTCAAGTTTGGCCACCTTCACGCCGTCCCACCATGCGGCCCAGACCAGCCCGGTCTGGAAGTCGCCATAAACATATGCCCCCTTAAGCTCAGGCAAGTCTTTGCCATAATAGACATAACCGCCGGTGATTGAGGCGGCTTCGCTGTGTGGGTGATCAATTGTCGGAGGACTGATCGGCGAAGGACCGGTCGAAATATCCTTAAACACGGGCTGGCGGCCTTCCATCGCGGCCCAGCCATAATTGCCGCCACGCTGCACGCGGTGGATCAGTTCCCAAAGCTCCCAGCCGACATCACCCAGCCAGAGATCACCATTTTTGGCATCGAACGAGAGCTTCCAGGGGTTACGGAAACCATAGGCCCAGATCTCGGGCCTGACATTTTCCATTCCGACAAATGGATTATCGGCAGGAATGCCATATTGCAGCTTGCCCGTTCGGGTATTGACATCAATTCGCAGCAGGCTTGAAGGCAGGTCGCTCACATCCTGGCCGGTGCGGTCGGTGTCGGGCGGGCTTGGGCCAGTGGCATCGCCCGTGGTGATGTAAAGCATTTTATCAGGCCCGAAGGCCAGTGCCCCGCCGTTATGGCCGCCGCCCTTCCAGTTGATCAGTTCGCGATGCGACTCAGGCACAAGCCTGGGCGGATTGTCGGTGGTCATTTTGAATTCAGAGACCTTGGTGCCGTCAGGCAACTGGCCCCCGACAACATAGCAGATATAAACCAGGCGATTTTTCACGAAATCGGGGTGAAAAGCCAGCCCATAGATTGCAGAAGTCTGCTTATTGACCTTTCGCAGATCGCCAATAATTTCTGTGGCCGAGACATCATCCCGATCTTCAAAAGCCACGAGATTTCCTGTCAGTTCAACGACAACCATTTGATTCGTGCCGGGGATAGGCTCAATGATGACCGGCCGGTCAAATTTAAGCTTACTGTATGCGGGCTTAATGCGATATGGCAAGGCAGGGTCGGGGCTGCCCTTGAGCGTTGAATTTTGCCATCGGGCGTTATCAGCGGCCTTAATCTCAGGCAAAACCCCCGGGAAAAGCAACAGGACGGCCGTTAACAGGCCGATTGCGTTTAAACCGGATTTTGGGCGAACATGTGGCAAAAGTAGCATGAGTGCAGGGCTCCATCGAAAAATCGTGATTTGCTGTCGCCTTAGGCGGCAGGTCGATTTTAGTAGAGGGCGGGTGATAAATGTTATGATACACGCAAAGGGCCGGAAAAACGACATGAATTTTGGAAAGCCCGGGTTTGGCCGGCAAGAGGCCGGAGGCGGTGATTTCTGGTGAAGAGAGAACATGATATAAAATCAACTGTATCAATGACTTATTGAACATAAAAAACCAGCCGCGGCGTGCGATACTGCAGGGAAATTAATTGTTTAACGCCGTATTACGACAACCGCTATGACTATTTTTTGGCACCGGTTGCGATAAAACACTTGTTGAACAACTTTACGGGTGCTATAATTCCTAAAGTCGAATCAGTTTGACAAATCCAGCAAACGAATTCGGCCATCGCGATCGAGTCTCGAATGTGGGCAAGCCGATGTTAAAGAAGCTGCTCATTCCCCGCCTTACCTCCTCCGCCATGGGAGGCCTGCCATGCGTGCCCTTTCTCGAATTGCTGCGCTTCGATTAATTTTACCGGCATTTGCGATTCTGCTGTCGCATGCTTTGTTTTCCGTTTCGGCATGGTCACAGACAGTTGATTCGTCGCTGACAACGACCATCGACTCCAATTTCAAGGCCCGAAGCAGGCTTTTTACAGAGATTCCGGTGGTTGACGACGCGGTTTTTGCCCACCGGCTTGCCCTTGACCTGACCGGCATGCCTCTTTCAACGGAACGGCTGCAGGCCTTTCTGGCAGAGTCCTCGGCCGACAAACGCACACGCCTGGCTGATGAACTTTTGGCCACTCCGCAATCGGCCCGCCACCTGGCCACCTGGCTGAGCATGATACTGCTTGAGCGTCGGGGTGCCAAAGTCACCAGCGACGACCTGTGGATGAGTTATCTGATGGATATCGTGCGGCAAGACAGGCCCCTGACCGACCTGACGATCGATCTGCTGACAGCCACGGGGGAAGAAGGCCCGAAACAGACGGCCGCCCGGTTTCTGATGGATCGTGAGGGCGAGCCGAACCTGCTGACACGTGACGTGGGCCGGGTCTTTCTGGGCCGCGACATGCAGTGCAACCAGTGCCATGATCATCCACTTGTCGATGGCTACCTGCAAGTTGATTATCAGTCGCTGCTTTCGTTCCTTCAACCGACAAGCGTCGTTACGGTGAAACAGGCTGGCAAGGACAAATCGCTTCTGACCGAGAAAGCCGGCGGGCGAGTGCTTTTTGACAGTGTTTTCATCAAAGACGACAGCCTTTTAACCGGGCCCGGCCTGCCCGGCCAGGCACCAGTAACAGACCCGGCGGTGAAGCCGGGTCATGAATAC
>JBJTRR010001155.1:0-1444 GCA_046076185.1 bacterium
GCACCAGCAGCATCTCGGCCACGCTCTGAAAGTCGCGGTCGTTAAACGGCAAGTATTGCCAGTCTTCCATAGATTTGTTGTCAACACCTATTGTGTGACGCATTCGCTCATCGCTTACAAAATTTTCATTGGTGTTGTAGCCAATCCTGTGCTGGTTCGTGTCATCGTTCGTCGTGTCATCCGTGACAGTTGTCTGCTCACTATAGCCGTAAGCATCCAACGGGAAATAAGCCGTTGCGCCGGTATTGGATATGGCGTGGCCACCGCGATAGGGCTGAATCCGCTGGGCTGAATAGAGGCGAGTGGTGGACTGGGTGATCTTCGGCTGCATCGGGTTAGCGTCCGACGTGCCATTCGAAACCATATAGGGGAACCGCATACTGTCAACCACCACCTTGGGTGAATTGACTGGGTCGGCCGGGTCAGCCGGGCGGCGCAGATAGATCCAGAAATAGCGACCTTTTTCAGTGTCTGTCACCTGCCCGACGGCCGGCAGAAGCTGGTCGTAGCTTGATGACTGATAATAAACAGCGTTCTGATTTGCTTTGACATAAGTATCAGGCGACTGCTTTTCAACGCCAACCGGATCCTGGGTATTGGCCAGAACGGTGTAAACCGGGAAGCTACTGGTGGAAATGGCGTTCCACCGCATGGCCTTAACTTCCTTACCATTCGGCATCGGTGAACCAGCGTTACCTGAAACCGGAACTATGGTAGAGGCCGCCGTGCCCACCTTGCCCAACGGCACACCACTGGCATCTGTCGGAATTTCACCTGTAATTGGGCTGGGGCGGCCTGTGGCATCAGGGTTGCCAGTCTGGTCGGTATCCTGGGCGACAATAAATTCCCAACCAAGCATGTTCTGGTCGGATGGATCCCACTGACCCACCTGGCCCTGATTCAGGTTTGATGCAGTCAGCGTATTAACCAGCTCAATAAAGAGCCGACGCTGGCTGGCTTCGGTGCCTTTGCCATCGTTGCCCCAATATTTGAACTCATAGGCCATCACTTCATTCAGTGCCACTGGCTGATATTCCATACCCCAGAGATTCAGGGGCTTGGAATTGGCCGGCGCGGCATAAAGCGGTGGCACGCCTTCCACCACCTGGCTTGGCTGCCCCGCCGTGGCAATGGTTTCATAAAGCCCGTGGCCCAGGGCGCCGGTATTCGGGTCGATTGCGGTGAAGAGGGTCATCACGCCATCCGGGTCGCGGAAGTCAATCAGATTCACCAGATACTGGGCAACCTGGGCTTTCTCAAGGGCTGTGTCAACAGCCTTGGGCGGTAGCACCCGCAGCATCATCTGATACGTTTCACGCAGCCACTTCAGGCGGGTTGGTTCAAGGTGTCGGGCTATCGTCGGCGGGGCCTGATAGTCATAGGCAGGCAAGGGGAAATTCAGGTTGATGCGACGGTCGCCCGCTGCAATGGAAGGCGTGGGGAA
>JBJTRR010001156.1:0-1390 GCA_046076185.1 bacterium
GAAAAGCTCATGGCTTTTGCCAGCCAGGACGGCAAATTTTATATGGCGGCCGTTGGCCAGCGCAAGATTGTGCACCGCGTAGCCACCAAGGGGCCGATTCGCGGCAACATGGGCTATTACGGCACCAGCCAGGTGATTGTCGGCTCGGAAGATCAGAAGATTTACAGTATCAACATTTTTGAGCCGGAAGACAATGACACGAACTGGATTCTGCCGACATCATCGCCGGTGAATCATGCCATTCTGGTGGCCGGCGACGACGGCTTCACCGTGACCAAAGACGGCACCTTCCATGCCATTAACCTGAAGGATGGCTCGGCCAACTGGCAAATGCCGGTGGGCAGGGGCAAGCTGCTGGCTGTTACGCCGGGCCGGATCTATGGCATTACCGAAGACGGTGCCCTGGCCGTGGTGAACCGGGCCGACGGCAAGATTTTGATTACGCCGGAACAGTCGTATCACAGCTTCGGGCTTGACCTGCGTAATTACGACTTCCGCATGAGCAACGACGTCAACGACCGCGTCTATCTGGCCACCGACGACGGCATTGTGCTGTGCCTGCGTGAACTTGGTAAAACCAGCCCCACGCCTTTGCGAGACCCCAAGCTGCCGGCCTTCGCCATGACTCCGCAGGAGCTTGAAAACCTGAACAAGCCCAAGGACGACGACAGCACCGCCCCCAACGCCGAAACCGGCCGCAAGGTGGCCGCCCCCGAAACGCTTGACGCCGGCAAGAACGATACCTCGAACTGATTTGGCCCAGCGGCCAATACCATCTCGCATTTCGCGGGCCGATTCGTCAAAATAACGTCCGGCAGGGCTTGCAGAAAAAAGCCTTGCCGGACGATTCTTTTTTGACAAGAGTCAAGCACCCACACGCACCCAGTTGAAAGTGACTTCGCAGCCGTGTCAGCCCACGCCACTCCGCCTTCAACCGCCGATATCGTCGCCATTCGCCGCGCCATTCTCAGCCTTTCTGACAAAACCGGCCTTATCGACCTGGCCCGGGCCCTTTCCGCCAGGGGCGTGGCCCTTCTGGCTTCAGGCGGCACTTACAAGGCCCTGGCCGACGCCGGTTTTGACGTCACCGAAATCTCGGCCTATACCGGCCAGCCGGAAATTCTGGGCGGTCGCGTAAAAACCCTGCACCCGAAGATTCACGGCGGCATCCTCGCCCGGCGGGAACTGGCCGACGACATGGCCGTGCTGGCCAGTTCGGGCATGGAGCCCATCGACCTCGTCGTCGTCAATCTCTATCCGTTTGAGCAAACCGTCGCCCGGCCCGGCGTGACTTGGGAAGAAGCCATCGAGCAAATTGATATCGGCGGCCCATCGCTGGTTCGCGGCGCAGCCAAAAATCACTCGCATGTCACCATACTTACCGCCCCTG
>JBJTRR010001157.1:0-2399 GCA_046076185.1 bacterium
CCTGCGGAAGAATTGAGCTGGAAATGGCTGGAGCCCAATCGGAACCGGAAGCCATAGGCATGCCGAAAAACTGGGAAGAAAAGAACCGCTTTAAAGTCGCGGTTTTCGTTTTTCTAGCACTCTTGTTCGACGGATTTGAGCTGGGCCTGATGCCGGTGGCGTCAATCTCGGTGACGAAAAGCCTGGCAGGTAGCGAGACATCGCCATCGCTGCTGGCCGACTGGTTTGCGTGGCTCACGGCTTCACTGATGCTTGGTGCAGCCTTCGGCGGAATCATCTTCGGGCGGATGGGCGATCGATTCGGCCGGGTCACAGCTTTCAGTTTATCCATCCTGTTCTACTCGGTTTTTGCCGGTCTTGGCGGGCTTGTCACAAATATGAATCAGATGCTTCTGCTGCGATTTGCCGTGGGCATGGGCGTGGGTGGTGTCTGGCCCAACGGCATTTCACTCGCTTCAGAAGTCTGGCCCAACCTCTCAAAACCTATGCTTTCCGGCATTCTCGGGTCGGCCATTAATGTGGGTATCCTGATTTTGTCGCAGTTGGCCCGGGCCTGGCCCATCACGCCCGACTCCTGGCGATGGCTCTTCGGCTGGTGTGCCGCCCCGGCCATGCTCGGGCTGGCCGCGCGATTCCTGCTTTCAGATTCGCCGGCGTGGCGAAAAACCAAGCCGACAAATGGCTTGAATCCCAATTTACCGCAAAACCGGGCCGCATCCGCCGAATTCAAAAAAACATTGCGATATGCCATGATTCTCGGAACCATTCCACTGGTGGGCGCGTGGGCCGCTTCAAAATGGATGATTCCCTGGGCCGACACCGTCGCCGGTTCAGCCAACCCCGGCTATAAGGCCGCAGCGCAGGGGTGGTGGGCCCTGGGGGCAAGCCTTGGCGGATTTGTTGGTGCCCTGGTGGCGGGAAGGCTGGGGGCGGCAAGGTCGTTTGGCCTTTTTGGCGTGCTTTCTACCGTTGCCACCTGCGGGCTTTTTCTCCTGACCCGGCCCCTTACGCCATTTTTCCTGCCGGCGGTCTTTCTTCAGGGCCTTATTGCCACCATGTTCTTCGGCTGGCTGCCGCTTTATCTGCCATCGCTATTTCCTGTTGAACTCAGGGCAACAGGCACAGGAATCTCTTACAATGCAGGCCGATTCATCACGGCCTTTGGCGTGCTTGCTTCAAGCATGCTGGTGCGAGCCTTTTCAGGAAATTATGCCGCCATCGGTGCCGCAGCCGGTGTGATTTATGCCCTGGCTGTGCCTGCCGCCATGTTTTACAACCAGATGACACCAAATCCTGATTTAAATCAAAAGGAAGCCTGAAATGCCCATCTCTCGTCGCCGCCAATTGCAATGGATGGCACTCGCCCCGGTTTTCGCTCCTGTACTGAAATTATCGGCCCGCGATTCAGCCAATAAACTGAACCTGAAACAATCGGCTCATTCCATTTCGATTTCATTGGCTGATAAACCGATTACGACATACGTTTTTCACGACGATCAAGTCAAAAGGCCCTATTTCAAAGATGTTTTCACACCCGGCGGGCTGCGTGTCACGCGTCACTTCCCGCCCGACCCGAAAACCGAAGCGACTGACCACCCCACCATGCATCCCGGCGTCTGGCTGGCCTTCGGGCGGTTGAATGGGCAGGATTACTGGCGCAACAAGGTTGTCGTGTTACACAAGTCGGTGGAGATTCATAATCAAAATTCGCCTGAAACGTGCGGCTTTCATGTAACGAATCTTTATTTGAAAGAAGGCGGCAGCGATGTACTTCTCTATGAATCAGCCCATTATGATTTCAGCCTCTCCGGCGGCAAAATCATCTGGAAATGGAATTCGGAAATCAAATCAGCCAGCGGGCCGATTTTATTGGGTCATCAGGAAGAAATGGGCCTTGGCATCAGGCTTTCCAACGACCTGACCGTGAAAAAAGGCCCGGCACACCTGGCCAACAGCGCTGGCGGCATCGACGAAAAAGGCACCTGGGGCAAAAATGCCGAATGGTGGGCGGCTTATCGCACCGAACAGGGCGGTGGGCTGACGGGTGTCATGCTTCGGGCCCGCAGTGCGCCTGTTCTGCCATTCTGGGGCCACACTCGCGATTATGGCCTGATTGTCGCCAACCCGACATCTCTGCCGAATCAAAAGCCTGATGTGATTGAAATCAAGCCTGGTGATTCATTGAAATTGCAATTTGAAATCATTCTGTTTGATAACGACAAAAGCCAGTTGCAACTGATAAAATAAAAGGGGGCGATCATCTCGCCCCCCCCTCTTAACGGTGTCAATCCGTTGCAAATCAGGCCTGAATCAAAGCCCGGCAGCCTTACGCAGGGCATCGACATGGTCGGTGTGTTCCCACGTGAAGTCTGCGTCGTCGCGGCCGAAGTGGCCACCCG
>JBJTRR010001158.1:0-2894 GCA_046076185.1 bacterium
GGGCTGATTCTGGCCGACACGAAATTTGAGTGGGGCATTGAGCCGGATTCGGGCGAGATCATTCTGGCTGACGAAGTGCTAACGCCCGACAGTTCACGCTACTGGGATGCCTCGCTGTTTCAGCCGGGCGGAGCGCAACCCTCGTTTGACAAGCAGTTTGTGCGTGACTGGCTGGATCAGTCGGGCTGGGATCACGCCAGCACCCCGCCCCAGTTACCTGCCGAAATCGTGAGCCGCACAAGGGCCAAGTATATCGAGGTTTATGAGCGAATGACCCGCCAGAAATTTCCGTGGCAGGGCGACTGAACAACGCCAGGAAGCGCCAGAATCAACTTGTTTATGATATATTTGATGTGGTAAGTGGCGGCGACAGAAGCGGCGGGTCACTTTTCGGAAAGTCCTGAATCTGATGAGTTTACGGTATCTGACGGCAGGTGAAAGCCATGGCGCGGCCCTGACGGCCATTCTCGACGGCTTCCCTTCCGGCATGAAAATTGACTTCGACGCCATCAACAGCGAGCTGAAGCGGCGGCAGGGCGGCTATGGCCGTGGCAAGCGGCAGCAGATTGAAACCGACCTGATCGCCATTGATTCCGGCATTTATCGCTGTGAAACGACTGGTGCCCCGCTGACCCTGCGACTGATCAACAAAGACGCCAAGCTTGAGAAACTGGCTGAGCCTGAAGCCCCGCGTGGCGGACATATCGACCTGGCCGGTTCGCTTTCTTATGAAACCGGAATTCGCCAGGTGCTTGAGCGTGCCAGCGCCCGCGAGACAGCCATCCGGGTGGCGGTGGGTGCCATGGCCAGCCAGATATTGCGGCACCTGGGCATAGAAGTGATTGGCTATGTGACGGAACTCGGCGGCTGTCACGCTCAACCACTTTCTCTTGACCGAACCACACGCGACGCGAGCCAGGTTTATACGCTGAACCCGGCAGCCGACGCAGCCATTATCGCAGCGATTGACCAGGCAAGAGCCACAGGCGACACACTGGGCGGCGTGCTTGAGACGATTGTAACAGGCTGCCCCATGGGCCTTGGCTCGCATACCCAGTATGACCGCAAGCTTGATGCCCGACTGGCCGCAGCGGTGATGAGCATTCAGGCGGTGAAGGCGGTGGAATTTGGCCTTGGCACGGAAGTGGCCCGGCGGCCCGGCTCACAGGTGATGGACCCGATACGCTACGACGCCAGTCATGCCGACGACGACCGCCGATTCGGCTTTCGGCGACCGACGAACAATGCGGGCGGAATTGAAGGCGGCACCTCCAATGGCGAGCCAATCATCATCAGGGCCTATAAAAAACCAATCAGCACACTGGCGGCTCGCGGGCCGAGCATCAAAATGGCTTCTCTGACTGAATCGCCCGCCAGTTATGAACGATCGGACGTCTGTGCGGTGCCGGCAGCCAGCGTCATCATGGAAAATGTTGTCGCGTTTGAAATAGCGGCGGCAATCATCGACAAATTCGGCTCAGGCAGTCTTGGGGCCCTTAAAGAAACAATCAATGCGATGCACCAGCGCACCCTTCGGCACCTGCAAAGCTGGCCACCAGCCGGGAACCAGGCTGCGAATACAAAAGTCGAATCGCAGCCCAGTCGCCCCTCGGTGATTGATCAGGCTCGACAGGTTTAAAACATCTCGCTTCTTGGGGAAAGGCCCGTGTCGCTCATCTCGATTGAACTGCTCTATTTCGCATCAATCCGCGATGTGACCGGCACTGGTGCGGAAAAGCTTGAGATTCCGTCTGGCAGCCGCATTGAATCACTCAGCGATGAACTCACCAGGAAATATCCAGAGCTTTCGGCCAAATTGCCGCATGCACGCTGGGCCGTGAACGAAGAGTTTGTCGATTGTCAGAAAGAGCTTGCCGAGGGAGATCGCATTGCGATAATCATGCCCGTCAGCGGCGGCAGTGGCGAGCCTGAGATTGCTCCACCAGAGCTGCTGATTGTTGAACTGACGAATGAAGTTATCGACAGCAGTAAACTTACCGAACGTGTGACAACCGCCAAATGTGGCGCGGTCTGCCTGTTTCTGGGCACGGTTCGCGAGTTTACGGGCGATCGACAAACGTTTGATCTGGTTTACGAAGCCTACCCGGAAATGGCCACAAAGGAACTTGAGAAAATCCTGCGGGAAGCTACAACCCGCTGGCCGATTCCTCGTCTGGGCGTGATTCATCGCCTGGGACTGGTCCCTTTGGGCGAGGCGAGTATTGCCCTGACCGTGGCCACGCCGCACCGGCAGGCCAGCTTCGACGCCTGTTCGTGGATGATGGACGAGATCAAAAAACGGGTTCCCATCTGGAAGCAGGAACACTGGGGTGATGGCTCAACCGAGTGGGTACACCCCGGCACGGAATGCTGAGCGTTTTTTACGAATGTTGATCAATTAGCAATCCGTATTATTGACAAATTCGTTAGGAATGAATCAAGTTATTAATTTTTTTCGTTACCGAATAATCTCTTTCTCACATACGTCTAAGGTTGTGGTATAAAACTAAATGGCGAATGTAATGAAGACATTCGTCACGCCTTACAATTCCCCCACAATTGCGAAGGAAACTGACCGATGCCTTCATTGAAAAATATATCAATTGCTGTATTCTCAGGGTTGCTGACCCTTCAAAGCCAAAGCCTGATCGCTGATGGCAATCAGAAGGAAACCAAATCAAACCAAGGACTTAAAGCAACTCAGACCGATAGTTTCACGAACGTTAACCTGCTTGATGCCATTCGATCAGGCGAAGTTGTCGCCCGCGCTGAAGGAACCGGCGATGGCCGCATGCGGCTGACCATGCAGAACAATTCCAAGCGAAAGCTCCGCGTCATTCTGCCCCCGGGCCTGATCGCTTCCGGTGCCTCCGGCCAGTTCGGCGGCATGGGTG
>JBJTRR010001159.1:0-5128 GCA_046076185.1 bacterium
GTTTTGATTCATCGGAGTTCTACGTTGCGAATGCATGTTTCATGCAGGGAACATAGAATATCTCTGTTTGAACGAATACAGAGAATCTGTTATCTTTAATAATCGGACGACAAACCGCTTTGCATGAACAATTCTGAACAAATCTACGGAAAAATACGATGTCAGCCGATTTGCCGGACTTTTCATCACAACTTGAACTGGTGCAATGGGTTTCAGAGCATCTTTATTCGGCGGTTGTCTCTGATTCGCTTGACAGCGTAGGCCTGAGAAATCAGTCGTTAGGCATCGACATTCGACCACTTGATGAAACGCTTGTTCTGGCAGGTTTTGCCAAGACATCGCGGTGGGAGCCGGTTGACCCATCCTTACCGATTAACTCGAATCCTTACGAGACGGAAATAGCCTATCTTGACTCGGGCAAGCCCGGCGATGTTTTTGTGATGTCAGTAGGCCGGCATCCGCAGATCGTTCCCTGGGGGGAGCTGCTTTCCACGGCGTGTAAAGCCCGGGGTGCAATGGGCCTTGTGGCCGATGGCCTGGTGCGAGACTCGCGTCAGATTTTGAAGATGAAACTGCCTGTATTCTGCACGGGGCGGCGGCCACTTGATTCAGCGGGCCGCGGTGAGGTGGTGGCTTATGATGAAGCGATAACCATTGATGGCGTAGTGATTTACCCGGGCGATCTGATTGTTGGCGATGCTGATGGTGTGGTTGTTGTGCCCAGGGGCCGGATGGATGAGGTTCTGGCAAGGTCATGGAAAAAGGTGGCGGGCGAAAATCGCACACGAGATGCATTGCTCCAGGGCAAGTTACTCAGCGAAGTTTTTGATGAATTCGGAATTCTGTGAGTAATTCCTGCCCTTGGCTTCAAATCTGGAACCTTATCAATTAGAATAAAGATTCAATTCAAGGAATTGCCAGACCTCCCCATAGCCATCAGGACCGGTGATGAGACATTTGTGGGCCCCCTGGCGGATGCAGTATATTTTACAATCCGCCTCTGATAGAAAACGGGAAGAGAAAATACTTTCTGACCGTAAGTCTTCAGGTATCAGGCCTGAGCCCTGTTTTATCTGCGACGCGGTTCATGGTGATGAATCGGGCGACCGGCAAACACTGCTGGTTCATCGGGGCGAGAATGCGTCAATCATTTTAAACAGATTTCCTTATAACAATGGGCACCTGCTGGTTGTGCCGCATGAACATCTGGCAGAACTGACAGACTTTTCCGGAAATTTCTTGCACGAGCCGATTCAGCTGCTGCAGCTTAGCATGAAGGTGATCAACCTGATGATGGAACCACAGGGTTTTAACATAGGTTTAAATCAGGGCCGGGTTGCCGGGGCCGGGTTGCCGGGGCATCTTCACTGGCATTTGGTGCCAAGATGGCTTGGCGACGTGAATTTTATGCCGACGGTGTGTGACACCCGGGTGATCGTTGACAGTCTTGACTCATTTTATGTTCGCTTTAAGAAGGAGTTGTCCGAATATCTGTCAAATAACTCAAGTTGATTCCTGAACTTACGGAATTCTCTTGAATAAAACGTGATATCGGCGAATAATCAATTATGATCATTTACTTCATCAGAGCTCTGTTTCTGCTTATCGTTGCCGGCATCGCTGCACGGGTCTCGCGCTCGGTTGGCGACTCGGTCAATCCCTGGGTCTTTTTCCTTGTGGTCATGGGCGGGGCTCTGGCAACGGTCGTCTGGGATGTCCTGACTGGCCGGAAGAAAATTCAGACGGTTTCAGCGATCTTCTTTGGCCTGATTGCTGGCCTGGTCCTTTCTGACCTGATTCGCTCGGCTGTTGAACCTTCGCTACTGGTCTGGTTCCGTGAGGATGTGATTAAATCGATCAACAGTATTGCTGTCGTTTTTGTGTGCTATGCCTGTATTTCAACACTGATGCAAACCAAGGATGATTTTCGTTTTGTCATTCCCTATGTTGAATTTGCGAGAGAAATTAAAGGGCCCCACCCGCTTGTTCTGGACACTTCGGTGATTATCGACGGAAGGATTGCCGATGTTGCCGAAACGGGTGTGCTTGATCAGCCTATTGTCATACCGCGATTCGTTTTACAGGAACTTCAGTCGATTGCTGACAGTTCTGACAAGCTTCGAAGGAACCGGGGTCGGCGTGGTTTGGATATTCTGAATCGTCTGCAAAAGATGACACAGGTTGACGTGATGATTCACGATGCCGAGGTGGCAGAAGTCAGCAAGCACCGTGAAGTTGACCATCGACTGGTTGCCCTTGCCAAACATATTGGTGGCAAAGTGGTTACGAATGATTATAACCTGAACAAAATCTCAAAGTTACAGGGTATTGATGTCATCAACCTGAATGATCTGGCCAATAGCCTGAAGCCTGTGGTTCTGCCAGGCGAGCAGATGGTGATGAAGGTGATTAAAAGGGGTGAGGAACAGGGCCAGGGTGTTGGCTATCTTGATGACGGGACGATGGTTGTGGTCGAGTTGGGGGCGAGCCATTTGAACGAAATGATACGTGTTCAAGTGACTTCCGTATTGCAAACATCGGCAGGCAGGATGATTTTCGGAAAGATTGACGCTGAAAAGAGATAGATTTCGAAACATTTTGATTTTTCAACTCAACAAATTTGACTTTTTCAATATTTTTTTATTAATTTTGTCCGGATTGGGTTTTTGCTTCGTATAGTAACTCAGTTGACATAAATCAAACATAGGGGAGAGTCATTCGTACTGAATTCATGGCTAATTCGAATCGTCGGGTCTTTTCACACGCGCCGCTTCGGTCTTCTACTGACATGGCATGGAAGAATCCAGTTTCAATGATCACAAGAGACTGGTATGAAACGATTTCCAACAACTCACTGATGATCTTTGACATCACTGCCATCGTGATGTTTTCGATGATCGGTAGCATCTTGATCTTTTCGTCGGCAGGCCCGCTGGGTTATGGCAGGTATTCTTTCCAGATGCATGAAATCATCATGTGGAAAGTCGCTTACCGGTTTGGTTTTGCGATGCTGGCTACCACCCTGGGTGCACTGGGTATTGCGGCTGGAGCCAAGCTCAGGCTGCTTGAGGGTTTTGAAGAGATCAATCTTCTGGCACCTCTAAAGCTGTTCGCAACAGCCCTGACGGCGTGGGGTGCTTACTTTCTTTACTTTGACCCAGTTGCGGGTTTCATTCCCATGACAGGGTTGACACTCATCGCACTGATGTTGCTTTTCCGCCTGGAACTTAAAGAAGCCCTTTACATGGGAGCTTATCTTGGAATTTGCGGATTGCCCGTCTTTTTCATGATCTGAATCTGGTCGATACTGAGTGATAAAAAGCGTTGTTAACCACGCTTTTTTGCGTTTAGTTGGAACGGCTGCCAGAATCAGGGTTGAGCATGGGTAAAGGGCTTGGGGTGTCGGTCACTGATTCCTCACGCATGGCAGGCTTAATGGCCATCGCCCAGATGACGTTGCTCCAGTATTTTGGCGGGTCAAGCCCCAGCAGCCGATACTTGATGCCTGCCATTTTTCGGCAGAACAACACAAGCGAGCGATAAAGGCCACGCTTCCAGTCGATGGCTGCTGGCCATGGGTCGCGAATCTCTTTGAGTTCAAACCCGTGGCAATAAAGTAGTTCGGCAAGTGAAAGCGAAGTGAAGGAAGTTTCGTGGGTGATATCGCCATAAATGCAGGCCGGGCCTGTCGGGCTTTCCGCGTTCGGCACTGATACGATCAATCGCCCCCCTGCTCTGAGCTTGCGATAAACCTCGCGCAGCAAAGGGAATAGCTCTTCTCTGGTGAAATGCTCGACGATGTCAAGCATCACAATCATGTCAAGGCCATCGTGTGCCTGCACAAGATAATCCAAGGCCGGGGTGGCCTGTACATCAAAGCCAAGTTCCTTAGCCAGGGCGATCTGTTTTTGATCGAGATCAATGCCTTTTAATCGCTCAAAGCCTTTTTGGCGAAGAAAATAGAGGAATTGACCACTTCCACAGCCGATATCAAGAATCTCGCCGGTGGAATAGTCGGGCAGCCAGCCCCTGAGGTACCAGCGATAATATTGGGCCCGCTTCTCATGGCGAGCGGCCACATCAGCGGCACTTTCATACCGATGCCAGTTGGCCTGATGCTGATAAAATACATCCCTGTAAGGATTTGCCATGTTTCTGCCGCTTCCTCGCAACTGTTTTGACGGGCTGAGAACTGGGCGTCAGGGCAACGGGCCGTAAGCCTTGTCCAGTAATTCCACAGGATGAACCACCTGCGATTTCTGGCCCCTGTCGGCCAGATGCTTCTGAATCTGCAACTGGCAGCCGACATTGCCGGTTGCCACCAGATTCGCCCCGGTCGATTCAATAAATTCCGCCTTGCGCTGGCCAAGCCGATGACTCATTTCAGGCTCAGTCAGGTTGTAAGTGCCTGCAGCACCGCAACATATCTCTGATTCGTCGAGCGGCTTGAGCTTCAGGCCATCAATCATCTGCAAAAGGGCCCTGGGCTGGTTTCGCACCTGTTGGCCATGGCAGAGGTGGCAGGCATCGTGGTAAGTGACTTCTGCTTCAATGCTTCCGGCCGGTTTTCTGGCACCAAGGGTGAAGAGGAACTCGGAAATATCCTTAACCTTTTTTGTAAATGATTTTGCTGCCTCAGCTTCCGGATCATGGTGCATCAGGTGGGCATAATCCTTGAGCATTGCCCCACAGCCCGCCGCATTCATGATGATCGCATCAAACCTGCTTGGATCAAAAGCCTGCAAGTTCCTGCGAATAAAATCTTTGGCACCATCTTCATCGCCTGAGTGATAGCTTACGGCCCCACAACAGACCTGGCCTGGCACCACAACGACTTCGCAGCCATTGTGTTGGAGGACCCGTGCAGTGGCCCGATTTGTCTCGGGTGTCATGGCCTCAGTCACACAGCCGGTGAAAAGGGCCACTCGAGCCCGTTTAACCCCAGCAGCCGGCAAGACTTCAGGCAATGCAGCGGGTGCAAAAAGGGGCATACCGGCCGGTAGCATATCGGCCATTCGGGCGAGCGTTTTGGGCAGTAGATTGATCAGGTTTGATTTACGCAGGAGTGACAGAACACCGATTTTGTTGGCGAGTCTGGCAGGCAAAAGGGCAAGTTTCAGGCGGTCGG
>JBJTRR010001160.1:0-8092 GCA_046076185.1 bacterium
CCGCTTACTGCGTGCGCGGCTCCTTAAACCCCTTTATGCCAACGCCTTCCGCAAGTTCCCCTCCGCCGGGAGGGGTGGCCGCCATGCGACAGGGGTGGTGGACTTCTGCCCAATCCAACAAGATTTTTTCTTTTTTGGCTCCAGCGGAGCCACCTGAATACCACTACCAACCCCTGAAATTTCCCCCAATAAAATTTCACTTTTCTGGCTTGACATAATTCTCTTATCTGCAATAATCCCGCGTGTATCGGAGCAACACCGCCCGGAAAGGATTCACGATGGCCGAAATCCTCGACCAGTTGACAGACGAGATGCTTCAGGCCCCGCCGCCAAAGTATTCGCGTGCTGAAATCCTCGAACAACTGATGCTCGTCTTCGCTCCGGTCGGCCCCTCTGAAACACTTCTGGTTGAAGACCTTGCCACGGTTCGCACGAAGATTCAGCAGGCCGACTCGCGCCGCGACTCGATTTTTGTCGTGCAGCAGCTCAGCGCTGCAAAGCTTTATGGAATCCGTTCTGCCCGCGAATCGGCCGACCTTGAAACACTCTGGGCGTCTGACCCTGGCCATTTTCATCAACTGATGAAGCACGATTTCCTATTCCTGAATCAAAGTGTCAAACTTTGGCGTAGTCTGGTTACCGTATGTGAAGATCCCGCAGCCGCACCTTCGCCCCGGCTCACTGCCGGCATCCTTCGAGCCAGCGCCCAGCCGGGCCCGGCCGGCGAGCTTGAATCACAGGCCCGCGAGCTTCTTCGTCTGGCCATTGCCCTGCAAAAAAACGCCCAGAGTTACGCCCAAAGTGTGCAATCGGCACTCGGCGCCGAGCTGCCTCTGGCAGAGATCGCCCGACAACTGCCCGACCCGGCCGCTGCCCGCAAGCAACTTCTCGCCCTGGCCCGCAATCAGCTCGATCAGGCTGAAGCATCGCTCGCCGCAGCTGCCCAACGGCAGGCCATCGCCCAAAGCCACTTCAGCCAGTGCCACCATGCCGGCCAGGATCATATGGAAAGCCTGAAACTCATTGTCACTGACATCCGTCAGCTTCAGATCCGCCACGATAAAACGCTCAGAACTCTCTATTTCCTGCAAAACAGCCGCACTCGCCAGGCTGAAAGGGCCGGTGAACAGGCTCGCCGCCAGGCTGAAAAAACCATAGAAAAACCGCATAAAGAACCTGAAAAACCCGCCAGCCCGCAAGCCACTGAAACCACCAGGCCCCGGCCGCCAGCCGCCAGCAACATTCCATTAGATGATCATATAATCAATAAAGTACTCAGTCAACTCGTCAACGATTTGCCGCAGCCTGCCACACCGGCTTCACAATCGCCGGAAGATGCCAAAGCCATTGAGGCCGACCTGTTAAACGGCAGCCTGCAATCGCCGGTGGCCGACCAGATTCGTCTTGTTTTCAGTTACTGGACAGATCACGAACTGTTTGACCATTCCCACCGCTTTCGAACCACCTTCCGGCGCCTGAAAAACAGCTTTCTGATCGACAAAATCAAGGAAATTGCAGCTGAAGAACGCCAGGCCCGCCACGATCGCCTGAAAATCACTGAACAACATCAAGCCGGCTGATCCGCATATATTACTAATGAAAAACTTAGATTTCCACACCGACACGGCTCTGCGCCATGGCGGCTGAATGTGTTTATCTTTTGGGCCCGCCGGGCAAGCCGGCCACGCAATCGGCCTGGTCAGGCTGATTTACCGGGCCGCGCCTGAAACGGGTCAACAATCAGACTATCCCACTTTATCACCACCTTCGTGTCTGATATATTAATCATAAGCTTTGAATGGCTTTGTGCCCAAAACCCAACCCGCCAAGATGTCGCTTCCAGCGATAAACCCTTGCACGGGCACAGAATAGAACCATAACCCGGAGAACCTGAAATGACTCATCCTGAACCATCCCGGCGCACCGTTCTGCGCACGGGTGCCGCCCTGGCCGGTGCTTTGTCAGCCACCGCCATTCCCGCCGTGCATGCCGCCGGCAGCGACGTCATCAAAGTCGGCCTGATCGGCTGCGGTGGCCGTGGCACGGGTGCCGCTGAAAACTGCGCTGAAAGCTCAACCGGCGTGCAGATCAACGCCATGGGCGATCTTTTCGAAGACCACCTGAACACCTGCCGCAAGCGTCTGGCCGGTGCCCTGGGCGACAAATTCACCGTCTCGGACGACCGCGCCTTCCACGGCTTTGATGCCTATAAAAAGGTGATCGACAGCGACGTGGATCTGGTCATTCTGGCCACGCCGCCCGGCTTCCGCCCGATGATGATTGAATACACCATTGAAAAGGGCAAGAATCTCTTCACCGAAAAGCCGGTCGGTGTTGATGGCCCCGGCATCCGTCGCGTTCTGGCCGCTTATGAAAAGGCCAACGAGAAGAAACTGGCTGTTGTCGCCGGCACGCAGCGTCGGCACCAGGCCCCTTATATCGAGAGCATGAAGCGGATTCATGCCGGCGAGATTGGCGAACTGGTCGGCGGCCGCTGCTACTGGAACCAGGGCTCGCTCTGGCACAAGGACAAGCAGCCAAGCTGGTCTGACATGGAATGGCAGGTGCGCAACTGGCTCTATTTCACCTGGCTTTCAGGCGACCATATTGTTGAGCAGCACGTGCACAACCTTGACGTGATGAACTGGGCCTTCAATGGCCACCCCACCCGCGCCGTGGCCCTGGGCGGTCGTCAGCAGCGAACCGACGCTGTTTATGGCCAGATATTTGACCACTTCGCCACCGACCTGGAATATGGCAACGGCGTGCATGTGCTTTCAATGGCCCGGCAGATTCCCGGCTGCGAAAACAACGTGAGCGAAGCCCTGGTGGGCACCAAGGGCACCTGGCAGTCAAACGGCTTCCGCTTCACCGGCGAATCGAAGGCCCGTATCCGCGAGATGGGCAAGAACCCCTATGTGCAGGAGCACACCGACCTGATCGCCTCGATCAGAGCCGGCAAGCCGCTGAACGAGCTGAAGACCGTTGCCGAAAGCACGCTGACGGCCATTATGTGCCGTATGTCGGCCTACACCGGCAAGGCTGTGACATGGGAACAGGCCCTGAATTCAAAGGAAGACACCTTCCCCAAGAAGCTGGAATTCGGCCCGAACGCTGTGCCACCTGTCGCCACACCCGGCGTTACCGACCTGGCCTGACTTTTGTCATCAGGTTCATGCAGCTAAAACAAAAGGCGAGGGGCAAAACCCTCGCCTTTTTCTCTCTCTACTCTGCCCTTCTGCAATTGTCTGATCAGGGCTGAAGCCTGTTCACGGCCGCCCCGATGCAGGCCATTTCGACAATCTGGGCCGTGCCACGGTCGCCAAAGTGCTTGCGCACAGCCTCAATGTCGTCATCGCCCACCCATGCCGGGTTAAGCGTCACCAGGCGCACCAGCCGCAGCACAGCGTCTGTTTTCTCGTCGCGGCCGGCAGATTCAGCACTTTCCAGCGATTTCAGCTCATCGTCTGAAACGCCCATGCCATGCAGCATGGCCCGGGCTTCGGCGGCGGCATGGGGTGCATTATCCAGCCGGGCGGCAAGCCAGAGAATCTGCCCGCGCAGCTTTGCATTCACGGCCACATCTGCTGATTCTACCGGAGCAATCGCCCCCTGCCAGCTCTTCAGCCGGGCCTGGCCCAGCGTGCCCTGCTTATCCATTAAAACACGCCACGCCGGCTGGTTTGTCGCTTGGTTCGCCGCAACAATTGGCAAAACCGGCCAGGTGGCGGGGCTTTGCACCGTTTTCAGAAACGTGCCGAAATCAGGCAGCCTGCGATTAGCCCAAGGGGCCCTGCCTGAATCGCCCAGAAGCGTTGAGGACTTGTTTTTGGCTGAATTGCCCAGCCCTGAAGTGTAATTCCGGTGCTCTTCCTGCGGAATATTCAGCGGCCCCGTCCAGCGATTCATGGCATTATAGTTGCCAATTGTCAGGAGAATTTCGCCAATCTGGTCATCGTTGAACTTCGTGCGCAAGTCGTGCCAGATCGTGGCGGGCACTGGTTCGTGCGGCGATTTCGTCTTAAGCACGGCCAGTTGGCGGGCCGCACGGGTGGCTTTGTCGGCATCGGCCCAGTCGCCATCAAGTGCGGCAATCTGTGCTTCAGTCAGCCCGGCGGTGGCCAGCTTGGCTTCCTGATGGCCCAGGCAATAGGCACAGTTGTTCAGGCGAGAGATGATCCAGAACAGCTCGGTTTTGAAGGCATAATCAACCAGACCGGTCTGGGCCGACCGGCCCGGAAACGCCGCGGTTGACCACGATTCAGGCAGATAATTGCGCCTCATCAGGCCGTTATTCACCAGCCCAAGCTGGCTCTTCGTGGCATTCTCGCGGTCTTTCGCTGTTGGCTCGGGCAGCGGAATTCGCGGATGATGCTTCTTGGAATTTTCAAGCATCTGAAGCATCAGCTCGCGATTGACAGTCAGGCCGGGTGCCGGCCGATCAGGCCGGTTAAGCCCCGATTCATCTGCCCAGGCTGGCATGACTAGGGCAAAAATCAGCAATCGTGCAAATTTCATTTGATAAATACCTCTCAATTTGGGTTGATTTGTGTGTGTCATCGCCATTGGCCAATGTTCAGCCATCCTGCCGCATCACAAGCAGAATCGGGCCCGTGCTGACCGTATAAATCACGTGTTTTTTGACAATCCGGCCGCGTGGCGATTTCATTTCCAGCTCAACCGGATAATAAACCGAATGACCAGCCTGGCGAACATCGGCACCAGGCTTGTAATTGATCAGCCGAAAACCAAGCTGCCGGTCTTCATCCTGAAATACAATTTCCGGGCTGCCGATATTTGCATGATCAGCCGGTTTGCCTGATTTCCAGGCCTCAAGTGTCTGCTTCACGACAGCATGGGCCTGATCCACATCAGCCACCGGCCCCTGCGAAGAACCACAACCGCTGGAAATGGCAACCAGCACCGCCACCAGATAAAGGGCTATTTCTTTTTTCAATACGGGCTTCATTGTCTGGCTCCTTTTTACCGATAGCATTTCAATAGGAATCGGCACTGATGGTTTCGCCGCCATTTCGCGTGCCAATCGCCCGCCAGGCCGTGATATTCACCGATGTTTTCACAAATCGAACCGAGCCATCGGCCATGGTAAGATTCACTCCGCCCGGGTGGCGACTGGTGGCGGTGGTTGAAATGCGGGCCGGCGGATACATGCACGAGCGGGTATTAGGCCCTGCACTGTGCCAATAACTGGTGGTTGAGTGATAGCCGTAAGTCCAGGGGGCTCCGACATCAGACCAACCCTGAAATGCAACATTCCGAAAATCAAAATTCTGGCAGAATTGCAAGGCCTGATCAGAATTGGCCGGATAAGTGCCAGGCCTGAAGGTGTCGGCCATTTCTGTTACAACAGTATTATTGAAATCACCAATCAGGTGCTCGCTGAAGGCCGCCGTATTGCTTGTGCCGTCGGCGATCGACGCCAGATTGATGCCCTGAGAGCTGAAAAACAGCCCATTTGGCGGAATGACAACATTATTATTCACATTGGCCGTATCATCCGCCCCATACCACATGGCCACGCTGGTGCCCTCGTTGGCCCGATAACTGATCGGGGCCGACTTGAAACCGCGTGCCACCAGGCCCACCGGTGTGGTCGTAACCGTATCGCTCGGGCAGAGAAACGACTGAACGGTGATCGACGAAGCCGTCACGTTCTGAATGTCAAAACTGCCAAGATTGAAATTGATCGTGTCAAACGTGTTCCGCTGCTCCATATAATTCAATATGCGGGCAAATTGCGAAAATGGCCTGTAAGTTCCAACCTGCAGTGTTCGCCCAAGCGGCAGAACATTATTGACATCGTTGTAATTGTGCATGGCCAGGCCAAGCTGCTTCAGGTTATTGATGCACTGGCTGCGCCGGGCGGCTTCACGGGCCGACTGCACCGCCGGCAGCAATAATGAAATCAGAACGGCAATAATGGCAATGACCACCAGCAGTTCGATGAGTGTAAAACCGCGTTTTTTGGGCTGTATTCTGCGCATGATAGATAATTCCCTGGCTTCTGGATATTCGATGGAAACCACTGCATCAGTAACTGTGCAGGTGCATTTCAATTGGCTGAAGGCAAAACCGTGTCGCATATTGACACTTGTATTTGCTTTCGCCAGAGCCAGATCGGCCGCTGATTTGCATTGAAATCAAAGGGCTGGGACTGGCTTAATACCATCGCAATGGAAATGGAATTCAGGGGCGAGTGAGTAAATGCAACCCATTCGGCAATCATTGAATAGATTGATGATAACCAGCCAATCAGACCAGTGACTTGGAAACTGGCTTGACAAGCCGACACAGGTCGCCGGTTACGCTGCATTTACTGTAGGCTCTGATCATGCCAGATTCACTCTGGCCCACGAAAAACGCAGGGCAGATCAGAAATACCGCTGAAAACAATTTCTCAACCAACCCAGGGGGGTCTAAAAAGTGATCCAAGCAAAGGATTATTAACTTTGGCCATGCCACTGGCGGCCAGAATTGAAATCGGTTCAGGCACTGGCAATTCCAAAAGATTGCCATTGCATTTCCACGGCAGTGGGCCGCCAAAAAAGGCCCCTGAAGCACCTGTTGAATAGGGCTCGGGCTGCTGGCGGCTGCACATCGGCCCCTTACACTCAGTGGTGCGAATCTGGCCGATGCCCGTTTCGAATTTGTCTGAAACGACGTCCGCCTGGCTTTCCCAGGCCATCAGCGATTGATTCCACTCGGGAACATAACCCGTGCGGCCGCAGTGCTGGGCCTTAGCCACCGGTGATACCGCAAAAATCTGCAACCAAAGCATCATCAGAACAAGCGAAACTGGCCGCGCAAACACCCTTGGGGCAGCCAGCAAGGCCACCTGAAGAGTTTTCGCGATTATTCGCCGGGGCGATGCCATTTAGCTGAATTCCGCTGATTTTAGTTAATGCAGAGATACCTTTAAGACGATATCTTTATTATTGCATGGCAGATATTCTGGAAACAAGTGCATTTTTAAAATTTCAAGGGGTTTCATCCGCAAAGGTGAATCACCAACTCATCGCTTACCTGAATGACTTTGATGAATGAAATACGGAATCAAATTGATTTTCCCGGCAATTCTCATAATGATATTCAAAGATGGATAAACACAACGGAGTGTCTCAAGCCCGAAAAACGACCCTGTGACAAACCAGCGACCGACGGATTCCGCTGCTTCCGTCTCCAATCAATCATCTGGTGTTTCACTAGTTTCCGATTTCCTCACCTGCCCCGGTAACGAGCTGGCATTTGAGGTTATAAGATATTTGTCCGATGGTCGCCAGGAAGGCTATTCACCGCTTTTGTTGTTGGGTGAAAGCGGCACGGGTAAGACAATGCTGCTTGATGTCCTTGAGCAGGAATCGCGGCGAAGGCGAGCCGACTTGAAAGTCACGCGTCTGAGTGGTGCAGATCTCAAGCGACTGGTTGGCCAGCTTCGACGGGCGTCGATTGACGACACGGCCGTTTTTCAGGCCGGGCGAAGACGGGCCGAATTTGAGGACTGGGCCGACATGCGTTATCGGTTGCGCGAGGCCGAATTGCTGCTGATTGACGGGCTTGACGAGCTAGCCGGATTTCCTACAGCCGTAGAACAGCTTGAGCTGGCCATCGACCACTCGTTTTATCAAAATAGCATCGTTGTTTTCACGGCCCGATCGCTGCCCGCCACTGGCGAAGACTGGCCCTCCCGGCTCGTCTCTATCGTGGGCGGCGGGCTGGTCGTCAGGCTTGGGCTGCCCGATGAAAATGCCCGCCGGCGGTTCATCCTCCGCTGGTCAGCCGCCCGATCGCTTGCCATCGAACCGGCCCTGGTTGAGCAAATGGCCAGTGAAAACCTGAATTTCAGGACTCTCAAAGGCCGTCTGGAGATGCTTCAAATGAAGTCGCGTATCGATGCCGCGCCCATCAATCAGTCACTTGTCGAATCACTGAAAGAGACCCGACAACTCGCGCCAGCCGGCCCGGCCCGGCCTGATATCCGCGATGTCGCCAAACTGGTGGCCCGCACGACAAAAGTCAAGCTGCATGAAATGCTTGGCCCGGCAAGATATCCTAACCTGGTTCGCCCCAGGCA
>JBJTRR010001161.1:0-1718 GCA_046076185.1 bacterium
CCGGTGACCAGTTGCCACTGGGCGGGCTGTATTGCGAACCGCCAAAGCGGAAGCTGCGCCCGAACATCGAAACGTAAAGCCCGCCACCATCAATGCCCAGCGAGCCCGACATTGAACCCATGCTGTAGCCGTGCCATCGCCAGTTCCACGGCCAGACCCAGGGCGATGGGCCCCAGTACCATCCACCGGCACTGGCCGAGAACGAAGCATAAAAGCCGCGATTGCTGAGCGTGGCCGAACCCGAAAGACTGACCCGGAACACCGGGAACCACTCAACACCGAACGAGAAGCCGGATGTCAGGCTGAAATTGCCGTCTGACTGTAAATATCCGTAGAACTGGAATGTAAGCGGCCCGATATTAATATTCAGGCCCGGCGATGGAATGTTCAGCTTCCACACACCATTATTGACACTGAGCGAAGCTTCACTCAAATAAAAACCGAACCCAAGAATGGTGAAGCTGCAATTTCGCAGCCCCACCGAGAAGAAATTGCCGCCAAGCCCGGTGGCCGCGTCATAGCCTGGCCTGGTGTTAAACTGCAGGAAGGCCCCGGCACTGATCGAAAACAGCCCCGGCACGCCAAAATTCGGCAAGGTCAGGCGGATCGAGGCCGCCATGCCATTGCCATAGAGGCCGATTACACCATTGACATAAGCCGTGACATTAAACAGCGACATGCTGGCATCGGCCGTCAGCACCATGCTGGAATTGTTGATCGTGCCCGTGAACCGGCCCTTGACGGAGAAGACCCCGCCCACAATCAACTCGCCGCCAAGGTCAAGCGATATCGTTCGTGCCGGAATATTAATCGTCTGGCTCGGCACCACCCGCCCGGTGTTTCTGTCAACCGTAAAGGCCGAAATGCTTTGCTGAATCGCCCCGGTGTTGACCAGCAACTGGGCTCGCCCCGTCAGGCTGAAGCCGTTACCGAAAACGCCACCTGCCGAAAGAACAACACTGATACCACCCGAGACACCATAGTTGTCAAGATTCAGGCCGCCAATCACCTGCAATTTGCCAATCACGGGCACTTCAATCGTGCCATCGGCCGAAATGCTCAGCCGCGATGGCTGTATCTTGATGACAAATGTCCCCTTGATTCCAATCGAATCCGTCAGCAGAAATGTGCCGGTGGAAAAGAATTGATAGCAGTTCGGGTCAAGCCCCAGCGAGACCGTGCTGGTGGTGTTAATACCGAAGAATGTTTCGCCATTAATCCGCAGGCCGCCCAGGCTGACATTACCAGCGACAAAAAGCTTGGCCACCAGCCCCGCCGATGTCGCACGAATGTCGCCCTTGACATTCAGCGTGCCCAGCGGACCCATCTTCGTCATGGCATCGGCCTTGATCATGACGCCGCCGGCAGAAGCCATGAACTGGAATGTGCCAGTGGAAACCGCATCGCCCAGCCGCAGATTGCCCTTGGCCAGCACCACGGCGCTGAAGGCCGGCATAATGCCCTGATAGCCCGTCTTGGGTGTCGATGTCAGGTTCACGTCAACACTGAAGACCGCCCCGAAACTGGCCGGGCCAAAGGTCCAGTCGCCATTGGTCGTCACCAGAAGGCTGCCCCACAGCCCCGCTGAATCAAACCTCAGCTTGCCATCGGCTGAAAGGACATTGTTCAGAATGTAAAGCCGGCCATGCAAATCCATCGAAAGGCCGGCATTATCCTTGCGAATCTCAAGCAGGAAGTTTCTCAGGCTCAGCAGGTCG
>JBJTRR010001162.1:0-2028 GCA_046076185.1 bacterium
CCTGGCAGGCTGTAAATGCTGTCCGGCGACCCGCTAGCAAGAATTTTACAAGGGCTTTTCTGATTGTCACACCAGGTTTGACTATCCGCGACCGGTTGCGTGTTCTACAACCAGGCGACCCCGACAGTTATTTCAATACCCGTGAAATAGCCCCTGACGACATGCGGAACGATATCCGTAAGGCGAAAATTGTTATCACCAATTACCACGCCTTCAAACGGCGGGAACGGGTCGAACTTGTCGCAGGCAACAGGGCTTTTCTGCAAGGTCATGGCCCGGCTCTGAACACCGTAGAATCCGACGGGCAGATGCTACAGCGTGTAATGCCCAAACTCATGTCATTCAAGCAGATCATGGTGCTTAATGATGAGGCACACCACTGCTACCGCGAGAAACCCCCTGAGCTGGGTGATGAGGAACTTTCCGGCGACGATAAAAAGAGGCCGATAGAAACAACCAGGCCGCCCGGCTCTGGATATCAGGCATAGAAGCCGTTAATAGAAACCTGGGTGTTCAGCGTGTCATCGACCTTTCTGCAACGCCCTTTTTTCTTAAGGGTTCAGGCTATGCCGAAGGCACGCTCTTTCCCTGGACCATGAGCGATTTTTCACTGATGGACGCCATTGAATGCGGCATTGTCAAACTGCCCCGCGTGCCTGTTGCCCAGAACATCCCGGGCGAAGAAATGCCGATGTTCCGCAACCTTTGGGAAAATATCCGGAAGGACATGCCCAAAAAAGGTCGTTCCACCGGTGGTGAGCTTGACCCACTCAAGCTACCCACCCGTTTACAAACAGCCCTTCAGGCCCTGTATGGGCATCACGAAAAGACGTTCCATCTCTGGCAGGAACGCGGCATTGGTGTGCCGCCCTGCTTTATTGTTGTCTGCCAGAATACAGCCGTTTCCAAGTTGGTGTTTGACTACATTTCCGGATTCAACCGCACAGATGAAACAGGCAAAAGCACGCTGGAAAATGGTCGTTTGTCCCTGTTTCGCAACTTTGACGACCAGACTAACAACCCTTTCCCAAAGCCAAATACAATTCTGATCGACAGCGAACAGCTAGAAGCGGGCGATGCTCTTGATTCTGGCTTCCGTGCCATGGCAGCCGATGAAATTGAACGGTTCCGAAGAGAAATTGTTGAAAGAACCGGCGATGCCAAAACGGCTGAAAGCATCACCGACCAGCAACTGCTACGCGAAGTCATGAATACAGTGGGCAAAAAGGGCTCACTGGGCGGGCAGATTCGCTGTGTCGTTTCCGTATCCATGCTGACCGAAGGCTGGGATACCAATACAGTGACACACATCCTGGGTGTACGTGGTTTTTCCACCCAGCTTTTATGTGAACAGGTTATCGGGCGTGCCTTACGTCGCCAGTCCTACGAGCTGAATGGAGAAGGCCTCTTTGACGTTGAATATGCCGATATTTTCGGAATCCCATTCGACTTCACTGCCAAGCCCGTGGTCGCCCCGCCCATGCCTCCACGCGTAACGGTGCAGGTTCGGGCCGTTCGCCCAGATCGCGACCATCTGGAAATCACCTTTCCTCGTGTGCTTGGCTATCGTGTAGAACTCCCAGATGAACGCCTGTCAGCCGAATTTACCGAAGATTCCATGTTGGAGCTGAGCCCTGAGCTGGTGGGCCCCTCTATCACGCGTAACTCGGGTATTATCGGCAAAGCGGCCGATATGACACTTGAACACCTGAAAGACTCGCGTCATTCCACGGTGCTTTATAACCTCACCCAACGTCTGCTTTATACCAATTGGCGAGACCCGGGCGAAGAACCAAAACTGCACCTGTTCGGGCAGCTTAAACGTATCACAAAACAATGGCTTGATAACCACCTGGTCTGCAAGGGCAACACCTATCCGGCCCTGCTGATGTATCAGGAACTGGCAGACATGGCCTGTAACAAAATCACCGCAGGTATCACGCGTGCTTTTATCGGTTCGCGACCAATCAAGGCACTGCTTGACCCCTATAACCCCACCGGTTCAACCAACCACGTTCGCTTTAACAC
>JBJTRR010001163.1:0-11122 GCA_046076185.1 bacterium
GAAAGCGCCGCGCACGTAGTAAGTGGTTGATGGGTGGGGTGAAGCGGAAGACCGACCGCTTACTGCGTGCGCGGCTCATTCATGCAAGTTTGGGTAGAACACTACCCCGGCCGCTTTTGGCGGCCACCTCTCGGGCGGAGGGGAATTGGCGGAAAGCGTTGTTTGAAAGAGGGATCAAAACCCTGGCTGTGGTGTTATTCTGCCAAAAGTTCTGACATGCGTATGACGAACAGGGCAATGGTGATGCTGGTGCCGATGGCGACTGAGATAAAAACGCCGGCGGCGCCGATGTCGCGGGCGGCATGGGTGTGTTCGTCGCTGGCGGTTGAGCAGCGAAGGAAGGCGTCGATTGCCGAATTAAAGAGTTCAGCCAGCAGAATCTGGCCGGCACAGACGGAGAGAATCAGCCAGGCGAAGGGCGGCAGTTGAATCATCACGCCGAACATCAGCACGATGGTGAAGCGGTAGGCATGTGCGAAGAAGCTGGAATCGCCGCGAATGGCCAGCTTCAGGCCATGCACGGCCGCACGGCTTTTGCCAAGGGTGCCGCCGGGGCAGTCGGCCCGGGCCAGCGGTTCAGGCAGGGGCCTGGAAAGTTCGGCCAGCAGGTTCGGGTCAAGGTCGCGGGCTTCAGGCGGAATTTCGGCGATTTTCTGCATGATCCACTCGGGGAGTGGTTCGGCAGAGGCCGAGCGGTCAAGCCGGTAGGCGTCGGAATGGGTGGTGAGGGTATAGCGTTTCGAGGGGCGATCAGGCCGCTTGGGCTGGCCGGTGTGCGTCAGGCTTTCCGGTTGTTCATGAAACTGTTCCATGAAGGCGGCTCCGATGCAGGCAAGACGAAACGATTATTGGGTGGGGGCGAACCGGCTGTCGAACCGGGGCCCTGATGACTGGCCCAGACGCGTGTTGGGGCTGAGCCTTGGGGTAATTTCAACTGCGACCATGGTGCTTTGACGCTGCGGGTCAACGTTCAGGCCAAGGCTTGTGAGGTAGTCGGCCCCGACACGTGTGACTGAGACATTGGTGCCCAGCGAAATGCCGTTACCGAAGTCGTAGCTGGTTGAGAAGGTGGAATACCACTTGGGGCTGACCCAGTAGCTATACGAGAAATTCAGGGCCGAGGTGTTCACCATGCCGGTTTGCAGAATGGTGTAGCTGAGGGTGGCGTTGCCCTTTGGCGGCCGGTTGAACGAGAAGCCCGAGGTGATGACCTTCATGCCGAACGGGTCGTTGGTGTGCTGCACGTTGGTTTTATTGAGGGGGTCGCCGCCGACATCCCAGAATTCAAACCAGCCGTTGGAAAAGACGGTGGTGCGGTCGCCCACATACCATTCCCAGTTGTATTTGTTCAGGCCGAAGGTCTGGCCGAAGTTGTCGCGATTGGCCTGGGGGAAGTAGGTTGTACTGACGTCGAAGAGCATCCAGTCAATCACCCTGCGCGAGCCTTCGGGGCCGCGTTTGGTTTGAAACCGGTTATTCCAGCTGAGTTGAACTGTCTGCATGGATTGCAGAACATCTGTCGTGCCGGCGATTGGCGAAAGGTTGCGGCGGGTGGCCAGCAGCAACGGGTTATATTGCGGGGGCAGCACGCCGCCACCATAGCTGGTGAAGGCGAAATAGCGGCGAACGAATTCATAGGTGTTGTCGTCAAGCGAATCCTGCACACCGATGCGCTGCAGTGGCGTGGCCGAATAGGCATCGCGATAATCTACGCCGAAATTCATTTTGTGGTTCAGGCCATGCACGTTCAGGATTTCACTTTCGGCGTCGGTGTAAATGCGCCAGAGCATGAAATTGAATCGGGCACCGGCGGCACCCCAAAGGCGGCCCATGGTAGAGGTGTTGCCATTGCGGATGAGCTGCTGCACCTGGTCGGGCGGCAGGTCGTAGGCGGGCAGGGCGGAATTATACTGGCTTGACCAGCCGATGGCCTGGCCCTGCACATAGGGTGTGAGCTTGAAGGGGCCCAGGTTCAGGGGCATGTCAAGTTCGTGGCTTGTCCAGATTCGGCCACTGCCGAACGAGCCGGAAGTCTGGCTGATGGGGTCGTAGGGCTGAAAGGCGAAAAGCGTGGGGTTATTGACCATGACATCAGTGTGGACATTGGCATAGTCGGCCCCCGAGTGGCTGTAGTGGGTGAAGGTGTCGCCCAGAAGGCTGTCGCCAATGCGATAGTAATCAAGCTTGGGGAGCCACTGCGTGTCGGTATAGAACGATTGCAGGTTGCCCTGGGCCAGCAGTGTCAGGGCGGTGTTCTGCTTCTGGCGAATGAGATAGACGGCGGTGTCCTGGTCGGGGCCGCTGTCGTAAAGGCGTTTGTAATATTGTTCAAGGAAGTAGCGGTCGGAAAGATAACCGAATTCCACCTGGAATTTCAGGTCTTCATCTTCGGGGGCGAATTCCGAGAGCAGGCTTTGCATGTGGCGGAATTCATAGCGGCCGCGGAAGTGGTTATAAACCGGCACTTTCGACCGCTGGAAGCCACGGTCGCCCGAACCTGCCGGGCCGTCGGTAATCACGGCCGGGCCGGTGCCCAGCACGTCGGTGCCGTTATCCCAGATTGTCCAGAAATTGCCGAAACCGGCATAGCTGCCGGGCAGCAGGCCGCCGAGCGATTCTTTACCGAAATAGCCAATTTCAGAGCCCACCGCAGGGCCACGGGCCGAGAGATAATCAATATCAAGATTCCAGTTGTCAACCTGCTTGGGCCGCTTCATGCCCAGCAGCTTGAACATGTTCCAGTCAGAGAGAATCTGCTGGCCGAAATAGTTATTGGTGCGGAACTGAATTTGCCGCAGGGGCAAGTCAAGATCGTCAGGGGTGGCCACGAAGCGGGGCATGTAGAAAATGGGCATATTGCCGACATAGAACCGGTTTTCGCGGGCGTCGAGCTTCCATTCAAAGTCGCTGACCGGGGCCGGTTCCGACGAGCCGGTGATGGGGTTCTTCAGCGGCACTTCTTCCTGCGTGATTCGCATGAGTCGGCTGTGGAACCGATAGCCGGGGTTGGGGAAGCGGCTGCCCGTGGTGGTGGTGTTCATGACGTCGATCATGGGCAGGCCAAGCACCATTGAGCCGTCTTCACGATTGGCCACGCTGCGCCACTGGCTGATTCGGTCAGCCTTGGTGCGAATGGGTGCGAGAAGGCCGGGGGCGAAGATATTCAGCTCGGCCTGAAGGGCGTTGAAGCGGTCGGTGCGGGCGTCGTAGTAGGCACGCTCAGCCTTGACAAGGCGTTCGTCGCCATTGCCGGCCACCTTGCGTTCGTCCATCCGGTAAATCACGTTACCTTCGAGATAAATTTCCATTGGCGCCCGGTTCGACTGCTGGAACTTGCCGCCCGAATCGGTGGTATAGACTTTAGTTTTGTCGTTGGCATGAAGCCAGATGACAACGCGGTCGGCCGAGAGATCAGCCGTGCCGAACTGGCTGCCGGTTTCAACCACCACATTCACACCACCCTGAATGATGATGACGCGGGTGTCGCCTTCAATACCATCGCCGACAATCTTGTAATTGGGGTTACCATCGCGGCGGTATAAACCCACGATGCGCTCAGTGCCAGGGGTGATCTCGGGCGTGATGCCCTGGTCGTCAAGCGGCAGGGGGGCATCGCCCAGAATCAGGGCTGGTGGCTGTGTCATGACCGGCCCTTCTTCGACAAGAGCCGGGGGAATCGTGAGCCCCTGGCCATCGTCGGCCGGAATGGGAGTGATGCCAGGCGCAGCAGGCGTAACGGGCGGAGTTATGGCCGGTGCCGAGATTGGCGGCGCGAATGTGGCCGGTGGCGGCGAAGCCGGGCCGGGGCTGGTGCGGGGCACGTCGATGCGCGATGGCAGCGAATTGAGATTCGGGTTATCAAGCGGGTTCGAAAGCAGCGGCGAATCGTCGGTTTCAGTATTGGCAATGGGTGGCTGCGTGGCCGGCCTGATCATCGGGTCGGCCGGGGCCGCCGCTGGTGCCTGTGCGGCTGTGGCCGGCGATTCAGGCGAAGATTCAGCCTGTTTTTCGGGTAAATTGGCTTCAGCCACCACTGGTTCAGGTGCGGCATGGTCAGTGGCTGGCATGGCAAGGGCGGCTTCGGCGATCGGCAGGGTCTGATCGACCGCCTGTGGCCGGGCTTCAGCGATTGGCTGCGTCTGATCGAGCGCCTGTGGCCGGGCTTCAGCAACCGCGTGTTCATTTGCCGCCGGGGCTTCAGATGTTTCGGCCTGAATTGGTTTCTGGGCCTGGGCGACGGCATTGGTGAATTCGCTGCCAAAGGCGGCTGAGAGCCGGGCGTGGTCGATCTCGGCAGGCCCGACTTTTTTCATGCCTGAAGGGTCGTATGGTTTCAGGCGAACGGGCAGTTTTGAGCGAAAGAGCAATTCGGCCTTGTCGCGTTTATCGGACGGGCGGGAGGTGAGCCGCACGCTGCCAGCGGCTTTCACTTCAATGCGCTGCATGAGCCGGTTGCCGTCGCGGCCGGGCTCGACAAGCACCACGGCTTCGTCGGCGCGCAGGCCTTCGCCGTCCTGGGTGATGGAGACACGGCCGCTGAGGATGACCCAATGGCGATCAACGTCGGACGACCAGATTTGCACCTGATCGGCAGCCAGATCAACGGCCGGCGGGTCTAGCCGCTGGAGGATCTGGGCTGATGATGAGAGGGGTGCGAGTGGCAATAGCAGCAAGAGCCACATGAAAATGGCCCGGCTGATGCCGAACGGGGCGCACGCGAATTTGCAGGATGATCTCGTCACGGGCCTTCCCTGGCCATGCCGAAAAATCAGAGTCGATTCAGGCCCGGTTGATTGCCCGCAGGGCAGCCGACCTGGCACTGGCTTGGATTCATCCGTGAATCGTCGCCGGTTTCGTCCCTCGCCCGGTTGGCTGGTTGCAAGCCTGCATCGTGCTGGCTAATCCATCAAGGCACCTGTTGCCTGGTGCCCTGGCAGGGCATTGGGCGCAGAGGCCGGGTGGGGAACTGGACCGCACACAGTTTCCGCAAGTTGAGAAATCCGTCAAGCCGAATTTTGGGATTCGTTCCCGGATTGGCTGAAAGAGGCTGGATGAAAGGATGGGTAACACGTCTGCACGCCGTGAGATTCCGCAACTCTGTGCAAGAGTCACGGCGTTTGTCACGACAACTCTTAAGATTGGGATCTTTTGCAGGGAATGACGATTACTCGGCAGCCCAGGGCTTTTTTGGCTGATTCAAAATCAGGAGAGTCGGATGGCTGTGTGAACCAGACCTTGATGGAACCTGCAGAAAGGGCATGGTTGGCTTGAAATCGCGGTCGTTTTTAAGTTTTGGTTGGGTTTTGCCTATCTCGTTCACGAACTTCGCCAGATTGATTAGCCTGCCAGTAATGCCCGGTGGTTACGTCAAGGCCGGTCAGCCAGTTGCCCCGGCTGCAATCGGTGTCGATACAGCAGAGGAAGCTGAGGTCGAGGATTTCGCCAGTTGTCTGAGGCGTATGGCCTACGATCGCAGTCTTTCGGCTGTAGTGGGGCCGGGCCCGGTTTTCGTCGAGAAATTCCCAGCACAGCACCCTTGCCGGTGTTCGATCCAGCGGCTTTTCCGGGTTGTAGCCGGCATGAACGAAGAGGTGGGTATCCGTCTCCCAAAAGAGCCGGGATCGGCGCATCAAATCAAGATGTTCACGCGGTATTTCACGGGGAAGATCAACATCATAAGAGAAAAGCGTGGCGTCTCCGCCGTGAGGAGCCCAGTTCACCAGGCTGGCCTGCCTGTCAACCACGTCAAGCAGCATGACTTCATGGTTGCCACGCACATAGACCAGATTTGTCTGGCTTTGCAAGGCCAGAAGCTGGCAGACGACTTCTTTTGAGTCGGGGCCGTAATCAATCACATCGCCCAGGCTGACAATGGTGTCAGACGTGTCTGGCTTTATGGCATTGATCAATGCGGATAATGCCGTGGCGCAGCCGTGAATATCGCCAATGGCTATCACTCTTGGTTGTTTCAGGTTCTGGTGTGTTGGCATGGGTGGTTGAGAGGAGAAGATATCAGGATATCAGTATATTTCTCAATGAGTAGGAATTCAGGCCCGGTCGGGCGGATGTTTGCCGACAATCACCCAAAGGGCTCGTAAAGAGATCAGTTGAGGCCGATTCATTTTTAATGAGTGAATCGTGGCGTTTCCGATATCGGTTATTGCGACGATCAAAGTGCCGTCAACAGACCATTCAAAATGATTTTGCCATACATCAAGCTGGGGATGAAAAAGCCTTGTTTCGATGCCATGATTGGTTAACCCGACTGTTCGATTTGATTTATGTCGATTACAACTTGGGCAGGCCAGACAAAGATTTTTAAAAGCTGTCGGGCCACCCTGAGACCGATGTAAAATATGTTCAATTTCAAATGTCGCTACGGCAAGAGATTCGCTTGATTTGCAGTAGGCACAACAGTTGAGGAAATGAGAGCGAACCAGTCTTCGCAGATCGGCTGGAACATAATCTCCCAAGTTTATTCCTTCGACATCAACTCGTGCAAAGTTGCAGCCGCACGAGCTTTTACAAGGTTCAGTTCGTCAATTTTTAGCAGAAGGGTATCAAGCTCAACCATTTCGGCTGATAAGAGCTTGCCTTCTGAGTTTTTTGCCAGTAATTCATCAAGTTTTGACTGATCTTTTGTCGCCAGGGCAAGATCTGCCAGCGCAGCCAGACCTTCTGTACGGATGGTTAAAGTTACTTCCTGCGGCGCCATTTCATTCCTCTGGCATATGCCCCTTCACACACCCGCCTTTTCGCCTTCTTTTTCACGTTCGGGCTTCAGGGCCCGGCCAATCTGCCGGACAGCCTGTCGCAGGCGATGCTCGTTCTCAACCAGAGCCAGACGCAGCCAGCCTTCGCCCATCTCGCCAAAGCCACGGCCAGTTTTCCTCGAAAAGCTCCTTTCACAACACCCTTGACGAATTTACAGCCAAAGGTTTTTCTCGATTCAAGTGAGTCGACTTGGGTGGTTGAGATGAACTGATGAATTTAGTTTTGCTGAAGTCGAAGGAGATGTCAAGCTTGAGAATCATTTGCCTCAGGGCCGTTTGATTCTCATTTTGCGGAAAAAGGGGGCAGGCACGCTCACTGCGATTCCGCGCGCCAGACCCCGTTTTCAAGCTCCTCCGAAACTCGTCGTATTGCTCAACGAACCAGGATCAAACAGCCCTGTTCATGTGCCTGACGATTGTTTATTGCAAGAGACGACCTATGTCCAGTCTTCCAAAGTTAAGCCCGAGGATACAAGCAGCATTCGAACGTGCCGATTGCTGAATTTTCATGGTAAAACTTGCCTTGCCGTCATTGAGGAAGGCAAGGCAGCCTGAAGGTTACCCGTTGGGTTTATTTTTCATCAAGATATGCGGTGTTCAGGTAAACCGCACTTTGATTGGCTTTGGCAAGTAGTTTTCGGATATGTTCGTGGTCGCCTTCTTCGACCTCGTGTTCAACAAGCTCAAGATAATGCTGAAAGACACGGGCCCGGGCTCTGTGGTAATCGCTGAGCGAGCCACTGCGAAGATAAACGCCAACCTGCAGGCGGCGGAGCCAGTCTTCACAAATGGGTATCCAGCGTGCAACCTGGTTGTGGTTGCCTGAAAGTGCGCCACTGAAGGCTTCAACCCGTGCGATTTTCAGCTCTTCCAGGCACTCTTTTTCATTTGGGTAGTATGCAAAGCAGCCGACAATGCTCATTGCCACGATGGAAAGCAGGGCTACCAGCCCGAGAACGGGCCCGGGCACCTGAAAATTCAGGCGACTTTTGGCGCCCAGGGCGTTTGGGCGACCAAGCCAGGCTTCGAGCCGGTGTTTGCGATCAAAGGTATTGAGCAGGGCACCTGTAAGAAACAGCAGGCCAACGATTTGCAGCGAAACACGTTCATAGGGCTGTGTGTCCTGCTTCAGCTTGCGCCAGACGCTTGCGGGCAAGTCGCCGGCCCCTTTGTCGAAGGGCTGGCAATAAATGTCGAATGCATGAGTATGGTTGGCCGGCTCGGCATCGTTGGGGTAGAGCGGCCTTTCAATGGCATAGGAGAGAATGAGGACGATTGTCAGGAGTAACGAGATCCAGACTGCTGTGGATTTCAGGCCATAGCTACGGCTCATCCACCAGATAAGGCCCAGATTCATACCGGCACCGAAAGTGAGAAGGATGAATGCGGCACCGATAGAATTGCCGTGCTGAAACATTGAGCCCAGTTGCCCCATGGCTGTCATGGGCGAAGCATAAGCAGGCAGTGCGACGGCCGTCATGATCAGGGGGGCAAAAATATTGTCGTGGCCCATATCGCTTTGCAGGCTGCCGATGGGCAGCATGGTGGAAAGCAGGCCAACGGCCAGAAGGCCCGCCAGCATAAAGCCCAGTGCGCCACCCCCCATTTCACGGGCGGAATGCACAAAAACAGCCAGAATTCGAGGAGCACCTGCGGGAATTTCGGGCTCGTTGGCGGTCATTTCTGGCTGGCCGTCACAGAGCCTGTCCCAAAGGAGCCCCGCGACCGTGATGACGACAAGCGAAAGAATCGAGAAAATAAAGATTGTTGCTGGTTTTGAAAGTGTCAGCCCATAAAGCAGAGAGAGGGGGTTAAACAATGGTGCGGAAAGGGCAAAGGCAAGAATGGTACCACCAGAAATGGCCGACTTCTTCATTTGACGAATGACGGGAATGACGCCAAGCGAACAGACAGGCAGCAGCATGCCGATGAGCCATGCAACAAAAAGCGACCTGGTAGAGCCACCACCAAAAAGCTTTCGGGTTTTGTCGTGGCCAAGCAGGCGTCTGAGAATGCCTGCCACGAAGAGACCCGTAAGAATAAAAGGCGATGCCGTGATAGTCGCCTGGCAGATACGCAGCAATGCACCCCAGAAAGCACTTTCCATGACGATACCTCGGACAAGTATTATTTTATGAGTTGTTATAAGGTTTTGGCTGATGGATTGTTCTGGGCCCTGACTGGTTTTTTATCGACAGGGACCATCGTGGCCAGATCGTTCAGTTTTGCCAGCAGAGATTGATAGCCAGATTGATCAAAAAAACTGCTCCCGGCAGACTCTTTGAGCAACTGGCTGGCTTTATTTTGAAGCGTATCCCACTGGTTGCGGCGAATTTCGGAATCAGCAGCGAATTCAGGCAGCCAGCGAATGACTTGCTGATACATCTGGATCAGGTCAGGACGCCGGGCTGCCGGGGCCTGGGAAATCAGAGGAAAATCAGTCCTGAGTTTATCGATAGCCTGGTGAAAGTCTTCGGGCTTGAAGTCGGGGTTGCCATGCTCGTCAAGCACCCAGGCCGGGTTATACTGAACCTGTTCCGGGCCACCGCAGCCTGCTGTGCAGCAAAGCAGGGAAGCCGAAAAAATCAGGCAAATGCAGTGTTTGATCATGACAGTATTGATTTTTAGTGGCGATTTCATGAAACCAGCCTCGAGCCAGAATGAAATGGGGAAACCGGAACTTCGTCGAGCATGGCGGAAATGGCGGAATCAACGGTGCCGTGGCCCGAGATACGCAGCCTGAGCAGGCCAGTAGCCACAGATCTGGGGTCATCAGGAATGACAAATGAACGATTGTGTAGAAATGCGCGGGCCTGCGAGAGCCGCTGCCACATCAGCACAGCCCGGGGGCTGAGGCCATTGGCGAATCTTCTGTTGCTGCGAACAGCGGCGACAAGATCCATCAGCTCGCTGCGAACAATATCACTGACAGAAACGCTGCTGACTTCTCGCTGCAGTTGCTGGAGGTCGTGCAGCGACATGACCGGTTCAATGGCTTCCCGATCGTGGCTGGCATGGCCGATCGCCTCTGACAAAAGCCGGCTTTCGCTTTCGCGGTCCGGGTAGCCCAGGCTGAGCTTCATGGCGAACCGGTCAAGCTGGGCCTCGGGCAGTGGGTAGGTGCCATGCTGGTCAACCGGGTTCTGGGTAGCGATCACGAAGAATGACTCTGACAGATGACGGGCCTGGTTATCAATAGTGACCTGACGTTCGGCCATGGCTTCAAGCAGGGCACTTTGGGTGCGTGGCGATGTGCGATTGATCTCATCGGCCAGTAGAACATCTGAAAAAACAGGGCCTGGAAGAAACTCGAATTCGCGCCGGTTCTGATCAAAAACCTGAAATCCTGTGACATCAGAAGGAAGGAGATCCGGGGTGCATTGAATTCTGGCGAACTGGCTGCCAAGGGCTGCCGCCAGCGCCTTGGCCAAAGTGGTTTTGCCCAGGCCTGGTAAATCTTCCAGCAAGATGTGGCCACGGGCAAGCAGGCAGACAAGTGCATTGGAAACCAGTTCGGGCTTGCCCAGAATGACACCGTTTAAAGTTGATTCAAGAGCCTCAAGCTTGGTTCTGAGACTTCCTGAAAGTTCGATACTCATGGTCAGATTTTCTCCGATCGCAGTTTTGCAAAATGATTGAGATCGAGATCTTCCAGAGATTTCCGGCAGATCTTGCGGATTTCATGTGAGGAATGATCTGGCCTTATTTCAGAAGGCGAATAGGCCGCCCATTCGGCCAGAGAGACGAGTTGGCCCAACGGCCCTTGCATGGCAAGCGTGCCAACCCAGTGCCGCCTGATGGTGTAACCTTTGGGCCTTGCCATGCCCGAACAGGTCAGTCGCCATTCAATATGCCTGAGTGTCATTAACACGTGCCTTCGGGGCTGAAATGGCATGAGATGATTCAGCCAGAAACAGACAGCCCGGTCGTAAGCCCGCCGACGCAGTAGGAGAAGAATCACAAAAACGAATGTGGCCAGAAGAATGGTGAGAAGATGATTGTTAAACCAGGCACTGGAGTAATAAAACCAGATCCATGCTTTGTCGTAGAGTGAGTCGTTATGCAGTTCGTCGCCATAGCCCGGAGTGGGGTCAACCACGACCCAGTTGTTGGTAGGCAGAAGCATTTCAACCCAGAAGTGAAGATTCCGTGAGTTCAGAGCATAGTGAGATTTTTCTTTGCTGTAGCTTGCCGGGTCGATGTAAAAGCCGCTGGCAAGGCGGCAGGGGTAGCCCAACTCTCGTAAAAGTACGACAGCCGCTGAAGCAAAAAGGTAGTCGGGGCCCTTGCGTGTGCCAAAGAGAAAATCTTCAATCAGCAACACCACCCAGCCCCACGGGCCGATTGAA